>NZ_JBYNAH010000205.1:0-9593 GCF_059781815.1 Salipiger sp.
CTGATTGGATCTTCAGAGGGCGCTGTCAGACCATTTCTCGAAGACGGACACAGCGCTCTTCAATGGCGTTCTGCTCCCCATGTGCGCGGCGCTCCGCCCGCGCGGCGGTTTCCCGCTTTTCCTCGCCCGCCTCCGTGCTAGGATTCGCGCAAACAACACAAGACACCAAGAGGCAGGGCATGTTGGTCTCCGGCGCGGGACGGATCCGGATTTTCGGGGGCCGGAATGGCTGAGCCCCTCGTATTGCTGCCCGAGTTGATGTGCGACGCGCGGCTCTTCGGGCCGCAGATCGCCGATCTCTCCCGCGACATGGCCGTCATGGTCGCTCCGATCAACGGCGGCGAGCGCGTCGAGGAGGTGGCCTCCGGTCTGCTCGACGTGCTGCCGCGGCGCTTTGCGCTGGCCGGGCTCGGGCTTGGTGGCGTCGTCGCGATGGAGCTGCAGCGCCGGGCACCGGACCGGGTGTCGCGGCTCATGCTGATCAACACCACACCGCTGGCCGAGACCCCGCAACAGGCCGCCGAGCGCGATGCGCTGATCATCAAGGCCCGCGCCGGGCGGCTCGATCAGGCGGTGCAGGCGCTGATCCCCTCCGATTGCTTCGCGCCCGGCCCCTACAAGCTCGAGATCCAGGCCATGTTGATGGACATGGCGCTGACGCTGGGCCCCGAGACCTTCGTGCGGCAGATCCGCGTGCTGCAGCGTCGGCGCGACCAGCAGGGCACGCTGCGCAAGCTCCGGGTGCCGGTGACGGTTCTCTGCGGCGCCCATGACACGCTGCACCCCGAGAAACGCCAGAGCTTCCTCGCCGAGCTGATTCCCAATGCCCGGCTCGAGGTGGTCGAGGAGGCCGGGCACCTGCTGCCGCTCGAGGCGCCGGACCGGCTCAGCGACGTCATCCGCGGCTGGATGACCGAGCCGATGCTGCTGCGCTAGGCGCACGATCGCCGATTGACGCGTCCTGCCGCCCCGCCTATGTCGGGCGCGCGTGGAGGGCCGGGCGGCCGCCGCCTTCGGGGTGACCCGTTGGGGGAGGAAAGTCCGGACTCACCGAAGCACCGGTGCCGGGTAACGCCCGGGCAGGGCAACCTGACGGAGAGCGCCACAGAGAACAGACCGCCGTCCCTTGGGGCGGTAAGGGTGAAACGGTGGAGTAAGAGACCACCGGGGGACGGGCAACCGGACCCGCATGGCAAGCCCCACCGGGAGCAATGCCAAATAGGGACTTCGCGCGGGCATGATCCTACGGGATATCACCGCAGGGCTGCTTTGGCCCGAGAGGTCCGGGTTGGCAGCTTGAGCGCGCGGGCAACCGCGGGCCTAGAGGAATGGTCGCCGAGGGGCGGGGAGACCCGCTCTGAACAGAATCCGGCTTACAGGCCCTCCACGCAGAATTTTCCGGGGCTTTCCCGGTTGACTCGGACGCCTGCATGAGTAAAAGGCGGGCTTCAAGGATTTCACGGGGCGCGTGCCAAGGTGCGCGCTTGCCCGTCGCAGGAGAAGAACTATGGCGAAGCCGACCACCATCAAGATCCGCCTGAACTCGACCGCGGGCACCGGCCACTTCTACGTGACCAAGAAGAATGCCCGCACCATGACCGAGAAAATGACCGTGCGTAAGTACGATCCGGTCGTGCGCAAGCACGTCGAATATAAAGAAGGCAAGATCAAGTAAGCCTTACCTCGTAAGGGACAGTGATCTGGGCCGCGTGGGATAACACCTGCGCGGTCTTTCTTTATCCGGGGCATGGCAGGCGCGGGGGCTTTGATGCGCACAGAGGCGTTCAGCGGCGTTCTGGTCGAGGCCGGACCCGACGGCGCGCCGGCGCTGTTCTCGGCTCCCCGTGACATCGTCACCGCGCGCACTGGCGACGCGGCGCTGGCCGCGCTCGACCGACTCGAGGCCGCGCGGCGCGATGGCTTCTGGATCGCGGGCGTCGCATCCTATGAGTTGGGCCACGCGCTCGAGCCCAAGCTGGCAACGCTCGCGGAGCAGGGGACTGGTCCGCTCCTGAGATTCGGAATCTTCGATGCGCCGAGCGATGCGACGCCGCTGCTGGCGCGGGCCGAGGCGGAAAGCGCCGAGGCGCGGGTCATCGCGGCCACGCCGCTCTGGGACCGCGCCGCCTATGCGGAGCGCTTCCACGAGATCAAGGCGATGATCGCGCGTGGCGATCTCTATCAGGTCAACCTCACCATGCCGATGGCGCTGCGCTTCGCGGGCACGCCGCTCGGGCTCTGGGGCGCGATGCGGCGCTTTCAGCCGGTCGGGCATGGCGCCTATGTCGCGCTTGGCGACACGCAGATCCTGTCGCGCTCGCCGGAGCGGTTCTTCCGGCTCGAAGAGGGCGGCCGCATCACCGTTGCCCCGATGAAGGGCACCGCCCCGCGCGACGCCGATCCCCACCGCGACGCCGCCCTGCGCGACGCGCTGGCGCAAGACATCAAGAATCGCGCCGAGAACATCATGATCGTCGATCTGATGCGCAACGACCTGTCGCGGATCTCGCGCGTGGGCTCGGTGAAGGTGCCGGCGCTGCTCGAGGTCGAGACCTACGCCACGGTGCACCAGATGGTGAGCCGGGTCGAAGCGCAGCTCGAGGCGGAGGCCTCGCTGACCGAGCTGATGCGGGCGCTGTTCCCCTGCGGTTCGATCACCGGCGCGCCGAAGATCGCCGCGATGCAGGCGATCCACCGGCTTGAGCGCTGGGAGCGGGGGGCCTATTGCGGGGCCATCGGCTGGGCCGGCCCGGATGGCCGCGCCGATTTCAACGTCGCGATCCGCAGCCTGACGGTGACCGGCACGGGATGCGCGCAAATGGGCGTCGGAGGTGGTATCGTGCATGACAGTGTGTGCGATGACGAGTACGAGGAAGCGCTGTGGAAATCCCGCTTCGTGACCGGTCTGATCCCGGCCTGAGAGTGATCGAGACCATGCTGTGGCTGCCCGGCTCGGGGGTGACGCGGGGCGGGATGCACATGGCGCGCGCCGCGCGGACCTGCGAGGCGCTCGGCTTCGCCTTCGACCGCGCAACCGCGTGGCGTCGGATCGAGCGGATCTCAAGCCCCGAGCCGCTGCGCCTGCGCATGACCATCGGGCGGGAAGGCGATATCGAGCTTGCCCACCAGCCCTTCGACCTCGGGTCGTCGCCCGAAGATGCGGTGGTGACGATCTCTCCGCACCGGCTCGACCCGGGCGATCCGTTCCTGAGGTACAAGACCACCCGCCGCGCGCTCTATGACGAGACCCTGCGCCAGAAGCCTCCGTCGGTGACCGAGGTGCTGTTCTTCAACCGGTATGACGAGCTTTGCGAAGGCGCCTACACCAATGTGTTTCTGAAACGCGGCGGGCGCATCCTGACGCCGCATGTCGATTGCGGCCTGCTGCCCGGTGTGTTGCGCGAGAGTCTGCTGCTGACCGGCGAAGTTTTCGAGGCGGTGTTCAAGATGGAGGACCTCGAGAGCGCCGAAAACCTCTGGATCGGCAATTCGCTGCGCGGGCTGATCCCGGTGCGGCTCGGCTAGACGCGCGGGCCCCGTGGCGGAGGTTCGACAGCGCCGTCGAAGGCTAGGGCGGCACCTCACGCGCTCGTGATCGAGGCATCTGAAACAGGCCCGGCGCTCTCTTCGTGACTGTGAGCATACCCGCCCCGAACGGGACGGGATCATGCCACATGGAGGAGCAACACATGACGATTTTCAAAAGCACCGTTCTTGCAGCAGCCCTTGGCCTCGCGGCACCCGCGATGGCCGCGGAGAACCCGATGGTCGGCGGCGCGCCGATGTATGCCGACAAGACCATCGTCGAGAACGCGGTGAACTCGGCCGATCACGAGACGCTGGTGGCCGCGGTCAAGCAGGCCGGGCTGGTCGATACGCTGATGGGCGAGGGGCCGTTCACGGTCTTCGCACCGACCGATGCGGCCTTCGACAAGATCTCGGACGAGAGCCTGTCGCAGCTGATGATGGATCAGCACAAGGGTCAGCTGGCGCAGATCCTGACCTGTCACGTGGTCGCGACCAGCGCCATGTCGGATGCCATCGCGGGCATGATCGCCGATGACGGCGGCATGCATCCGGTGCCGACCGTCGGCGGCTGCACGCTGCAGGCCAAGTTGGAGGGCGGTACGATCACCCTGACCGACGAGCAGGGCCGCACCGCGAATGTGACCATCGCCGATGTGCGCCAGTCCAACGGGGTGATCCACGTCATCGACCGGGTTCTCCTGCCGGCGATGTAAGAGCCCCCCGCCGCCCGGTCCCCTTCCCGTCTGATCGGGCGGCCGTTCCCCTCTGCGCTGCGAGCAGGCAGCGCGGAGGGGACAGGTTTGCGGTCCTGCTCTGTATGGACCGTCTCACGGACCCCGCGGGTTGCGAGACGACCTGCGGTTCTGCGCGAGGGCCTGTGGTATCCCCCAGGTTACAGGACCCTCGCGCAGGTTTGTTCCGGTGTTTGTGGACCGAAGAGCGCCCTGCGCGCATCCTGAAGAGAGAAAGCACCCGAGGAGGAGACCGATGACCCGAAGAGGATTTCTGGCGACCAGCGCCGCGATGCTTGGCCTCGGTGGAGGCGGCGCGGCCCGGGCTGCCGAGCGTTTTGAGGTCACCCGGACGAAAGCCGAGTGGCGGGCGATGCTGAGCGATCTGGAATACAAGGTGATGCGCGAAGAGGCGACGGAGCGCGCCTTCACCTCACCGCTGAACGACGAGAAGCGCGCCGGGACCTTCCTGTGCCGCGGCTGCGATTTGCCGCTTTATGCCTCGGAGACCAAGTTCGACAGCGGCACCGGCTGGCCGTCCTTCTACCAGGCGCTGCCGAACGCCATCGGCACCAAAGCCGACCGCTCGCTTTTCATGACCCGCACCGAATGCCACTGCCGCCGCTGCGGCTCGCATCTGGGCCACATCTTCGATGACGGGCCGCCGCCGACCGGCAAACGGCATTGCATTAACGGCGTGTCGCTGACCTTCCGACCGGCCTGAGCGCGCGGCGCCGGTTCGAGATATCCGAAGAGAGCCCGGTGTAGGCCTGTGCGTCCAGGGGATTGACGCACAGGCCTGGCCGGTCCGTGAGTGCCCGGGTCAGGGAAAGCCCCGGGGACCATACGACGGAAAATACCATCGACACAATTTTGCTAACACAACCTTTAAGGGTGTGTCTATCGAGTCGTGATCGTTCGGGTGGAAGTTTTTTCGCCGGTGCCCAATCCCGCGCCTGATCCCAGTCAGGCCGAGATTTCAGAGACTTCCACGGGCGACATCGAGTCTGCCGCCCGCGAAGGGCATATCTACTTGAAGTTGCGGCTGTCCTTGATCTGATCCCAGGCCCAGACAACCTCCTGCAGCTGTTCTTCCTGGCTGCGGTCGCCGCCGTTCATGTCCGGGTGAAGCACCTTGATCAGCTTCTTGTAAGCCTTTCGGACATCGGCCTTGGTCTCGGCGCGCTCGACCTCGAGGATCTCCAGCGCGCGCTTCTCGGTCGGCGGCAGACGGCGTCCGCCGCCGCCGGCCGGGGCATTGCGGCCGGGGTTGCGCGTGGCGTTGTCGCCAAGCACCTGATGCGGGTCTTCGATGCCAAGCCGCGCCCAGGCCCGTGCCTCGGGGTCGCGGTAATCCTTGGTCTTGCGCTCCCACACCTTGTCGGAACTCTGCTGGGCGTTCATCTCGGCTTCGGTCTTGCCGTCGAAGAAGCTCCATTGCGCGTTGTATTCGCGCACGTGGTCCTTGCAGAACCAGTAGTATTCATCGAGCACGTCCGGTGCCTTGGGTGCACGGAACTTGCCGGGCTCCTGGCAGCCTTCGTGCTCGCACACGCGGGTGGAGGTCTCTTGTTCGCCGGACATGCCTCGGCGTCCGCGCGGATTCTTCTTCTTCGAAGTCTTCACCGACATATCGAAACCGAAGGGGTCAGGTCTGCTCATGGTCTCACCTTTTCGACTCGGACGAGAGAGTTTAGACAATCCGTGACCAGTTTGAAGAGGGCAGGAGACGAAATTTGTCACGGTCGGCGGAAATCGAGACACGGCTGCGCGCGGCGTTTACGCCCAGCGAGCTGGACGTACGAAATGACAGCGCCCGGCATGCCGGGCACGGCGGCGACGACGGCAGCGGCGAGAGCCACTTCCACGTGCGCATGCGCGCGCCCGAAATGGCAGGCAAAAGCCGGATCGCCCGGCACCGCGCGGTGCACGCCGCGCTTGGCGCCGAGCTGACGGCGGCGATCCACGCCCTTTCGCTGGATCTGGATGCCTGAGGCAGGGCGTTAGTCCTGCCGCATCCGCGCGGCCCGCTCGGTGAGCAGGCTGCTCGGGCCATCGAGCGGTGTCTCGTCATCCTCGTCCTCCTCCGCCGTGTCGGAGGCGGGCTCGGTCTCACCGGCGGTCTCTTCGGCAGCGGGATACGGCTCTTCCGGCTCCTCGGGCTCTGAAGGCGCGGTCGCGGCCAGCGCCGCAGGGGCGGCGAGATCCGCTGCCGAAGCCAGCTTGCGGCCTTCGAGATTGGCGTCGTCCTCGGTGTCGAGCGGCTCGGCCGCGGCGGGTTCGGCAGGGGCGGGCGTTTCGATGGTCGAAACGCTGGCCGGACGGCGGAACACCAGCAGGTTGCGCCACACCGTCTGGCTCGAGGTCAGGCCGCTGCGCTCTTCGCTGGGCAGAAGCTCCGCGCGCTGAAACTCCCAGCCATCCGCGGCCATCTCGTTCATCAGCCGTTCGATGGCGAGCGCAAAGCGGTTTTCGGCGGCCTTCACGCCGCGCGCTTTCTCTCCCTTCGCCGGGGCGGGCACAACCTTGTATTGATATTGCGTCATGAAAAGCCTGTATATTTCGGGATCGCGCCACTCTAGCAAGACGCTCCGCCCGCGTCACCCGGAACGAAATGGCCAGGAGACCTTTGCGGATCTCCTGGCCGGCATTTGGGTAAAATCTTTGGCGTAGCTATGTCTGTTACAATCGTTTGATCCCGCTCTCGATCTCTCCTGACAGCGGTGCCGAGCGTCTCACGGACCCGGTAGGACAGAGCTTAGCTCAATCGCGAATAATCAAAAAATAACGGAGATTTAGAGGAGGAAACGATGGGCAAAGCGGGGCCCTCGCGACGTCTGTTTCCTGTCTCGCGCCAATGCCCTTCGGGGCTGCTGCAATAATAGGCGCAGGGCGGGAATCGCTTCCGACATGTGAAAGGGGGCGAGCCTTGCGGCCCGCCCCCTTCCGGTTTTCACAGACTATAAGGGACGTCAGTGATTATTGTAGGCGTGCTTCTCGTGCACCGCGGCGATGATGATCGTTCCGGCGGTGATCGCGACGGCGAGCAGCAGGAAGAGCATCATGATTGCGGGCTTGTCAGCAAAGGTGAAGTACGCTTCGGCGCCTTCCCAGCTCTCGATCGGAGACGTGTTCATCTGGTCTTTCCTTTCTTACTCGGCCGGGGTTGCGGCAGCTTCCGGGGTCGCGGTGTTCACCGGGCCCGGGGTGTAGCTTTCGGGGTACGCGGCAACCGGCACCTTGACGATGTCGAGGCCCTTTTCCTGGATGTGATCCGGCACCCGCAGCAGGCCAAAGACCTTGAGGATGTAGGAGACCACATAGCCCGGCACGAAGCCCAGAACGGCCATGGTCACGGCGCCGACGATCTGGCCCCAGAGGGTGACCGGGGGCATGCCGTCGATGTTCGGGTAACCGGAGGCGAAGACGCCGCAGGCCACCACGCCGATCAGGCCGCCGACACCGTGCACCGGGAAGGCGCCAACTGCGTCGTCGATGCCCATCTTCTCGACCCAGACGGCAACCATCGGGACGACGAAGCCGCCGAAGGTGCCGAGGACGAAGGCCACGGGCGGGTAGTAGACGTCGAGGCCGGAGGCCGCGGCGAAGATGCCGATCAGGGCGCCGGACATCATCCAGAACGGATCGCGGGTCTTGACCCAGGCGCCGATGATGCCGCCTGCCATGCCCATCAGGGTGTTGAAGGCAAAGGCCGAGAGCGTGGTGGGCTGGCCGTAGATGTTGATCCACTGCTCACCGGGCATGTAGATGATGCAGCCGCCGAGGAAGCCGAAGAAGCCCACGATGATCAGCATCAGGCCGGTGATGGTGAAGGGGATGTTGTGGGCGAGGATCGCGTTGGCGGAACCGTCTGCGTTGAACTTGCCGACACGCGGGCCGAGGTTCAGCAGCACGCCGAGCGCGAAGAAGCCTGCAACCATGTGCACGACGCCCGCGGCGCCCACGTCATGGTAGCCGAATTTGACGGTCAGCCAGCCGGTCGGGTGCCAGCCCCATGCGCCGCCGAGGATCCACACGACCGAGCCCAGCAGGATTGCGAGGATCAGGAAGCCGGCGGTCTGGATGCGCTCGATCACGGCGCCCGAGAAGATCGAGGCGGTGGTTGCGGCGAACAGCGTGAAGGCCGCCCAGAAGATGCCGGTGGCGTTGTCGGCGAGGTTCGGACCCATCGACATTTCCCACGGCCAGCCCGAGGCGTCCTCGGCCGGAAGCAGGCCGTTGTAGAACGACAGGTAGATGTACCAGCCGAAGAAATAGAAGGTCGGCACCATGAAGGCGAAGGCGAGGATGTTCTTGATCCCCGAGGCCAGCACGTTCTTCACCCGGCTCGCGCCCATCTCGTAGGCGAGGAAGCCGGCGTGAATGGCGATCATCAGTGCCGTACACCACCAGTAGAAGATTTCCGAGTTGATCGTGCCCGACATCGCGGAGGCGCTCTCCAGAGCCGCCAACCGCTCTGTCAGCGCGGCAAGTTCCTGTTCCATTGTCCTTGGTTCCCCATTGCGGATGTTATTGTCAGGGCTTGAGGCGCCCCTGCACTCAGAGTGAATAAAGTTTCCTGACGGCAAAACGCGGCGGCGCCCCGACATGGCGGAATCCGGATGTTTGTCTATTCAGAGGCGCTTTTGCTTCGGCGGTGCCTATCGCTTGTGCAGGCTGAAAACGATGACTGCCATTTAGGCGGGCGATTCCACCTTAGAGAATAAAAATTTCCCCTGAGTAATAAGTTTCACTGGACAGGAGCCGAGTCGGTCGGGCTGTCTTGGCCTCGAAAAACACAAAACCGCAGGGATGGACTTCATGGATATCGAACGCTTCGTCGAGGAACCGGGACGCGACGAGAAGATCAAGGCGGTGCGCGAGAAGATCGACGCGCTGGGCATCGAGTACCTCTATCTCCAGTTCGTGTCGGTCACCGGCAAGATCATGGGCAAGGGCATTCCCGCGGATCATTGGGAGAGCGTCGCCAAGAAGGGCTTCCAGCTGGTTTACGGCGCCACGGTGAACCTCTTTACCAACCGCGCCGGCGACTATCTGGGCTATGGCCCCGAGGCTGCCGAGCTCGTCGGCATCCCCGAGCCCGAGACCTTCATGCAGCTGCCCTGGGCGCCGGAAATCGGCCGCATGTATTGCACGCTGTTCCGCAACCGCGAGGAAAAGGTCGATCCCGGCGCCTACCTGACCGCCGATTGCCGCGGCAACCTGCGCCGCATGCACGAAGCCTTCCAGAAGAAGCACGGTCTGCAGCTGCGCATGGGCACCGAGCCCGAAATGATGTGGTTGAAACGTGGTGAGGACGGCAAACCAGCAGGT
>NZ_JBYNAH010000206.1:0-9579 GCF_059781815.1 Salipiger sp.
AAGGCCGACCATGCATTAGCATTTAACCCGGACCACTCGATGGGGTCAGCTCATCGGCATCTTTGCTCGCCACCGCTTCCTAGGCTCAGGACCCATTGATTTCCCCTTAGCAGCGTGATTCAGCGTTCGAAAAACGAGCGGTGACATGTCTGATCTCTTCTGGCTGAGCGACGCGCAGATGGCGCGTCTTGAACCCTATTTTCCGAAGTCCCACGGCAAGCCTCGCGTCGATGATAGACGTGTGCTGAGTGGGATATCTTCATAAACCGTCATGGCTTGCGCTGGCGGGATGCGCCGAAAGAGTATGGCCCTCACAAGACGCTTTACAATCGTTGGAAGCGATGGAGCGACAAAGGCATCTTTGCTCAGATGATGGCCCGGCTGGCTGCCGAACACGGCGAGAAGAAAACGGTGATGATTGATGCGACTTACCTGAAAGCACATGGCACCGCGTCCAGCCTGGACGCGAAAAAAGGGGGCGTGGCCGCCTGATCGGTCGCACCAAGGGCGGTATGAACACCAAGCTGCATGCTATCTGCGACAGCAACGGCCGCCCGATCACTTTCTTCGTCTCCGCCGGCCAAGTCAGTGATTACATTGGGGCGCGAGCGTTGCTCAGCAGCGTGCCCGATGTCGTCTGGTTGCTCGAGGATCGTGGATACGACGCCCATTGGTTCCGAGAAGCGTTGCAAGACAAAGGGATACGCGCCTGTATCCCGGGCCGAAAACAACGCAAGACAACCGTGAAATACGACAAACGTCGCTACAAACGCCGGAACCGTATCGAGATCATGTTCGGTAGGCTCAAGGACTGGCGCCGTGTCGCGACCAGATATGACAGATGCCCAAAGGCCTTCTTCTCCGCCATCGCTCTCGCCACAACTGTCATCTATTGGCTATGAGTCCTGAGCCTAGCCTTGACGCGTTGCCGTCCCCGCGTCCGACCTGATCACCTCTCCACGCGGGAGGTGCAGGCTCCGGTCCGCGTCGACATCCGTGACGAGAAAGTCGATCTCGTCGGGACGGCAGATCGAAACACGGCTCTCGACGCCGATTTTCTCGAAATGACACAGCAGGATGCACTTGCGTGAACGGCGGATCATCGCGCGGGCGATTTCCGCTTCATGCAGCTGATAGTCCGTTGCACCTCGCGCCGGGTGGTAACCCACTGGCGAAACAACGGCATAGTCAGCGAGGAAGCGATCGATCCCCGAAAGCGTCATCTCTCCGAAATTCGCGGGCACATCCGAATCCGGCGCACCGCCGAGCAAAAGCACCTGCCCACTTCCCGACTGCGCGATCAGGCGAGCGATCTCGAACGAGTTCGTGATGACCCTGATATCCTTGCGCTGGAGGATCGCACGGGCAAACAGCAGTGTCGTGGACCCGGCATCGACGAAGACGATCGAGCCTTCCTCGATCAGCGAAGCAGCACGGTGACCAATGGCTTCCTTGCGGTCGGCATAGACACCCAGACGATCGGCAAAGCCCGGCTCGGGCATGAAGCGGGGTTCCTTGAGCAGTGCGCCGCCGTGCACGCGCACGAGATCGCCCTTCTCCTCCATTTCGAGAAGATCCCTCCTCACTGTCTCTCTTGAGACGTCGAACAGGTCGGCAAGCTTGCCGGTGAAGACCTTGCCGTCGCGACGGGCGATCTCCAGAATTCTGCTGTGGCGCTCGTGCAGCCACATGCCCGTTTCACTCACAACCGCTCCTCCCAGTGCGCCATCCATACCGCCTGACCGACAGGAACCGAAGAAAGGCCCGCCCTGCCCGGCAACGCGGCGCCACTATCCATCAACACACGAGGCATCACAAGCAGACGTGTGGACCTGTGTGCAATTGTCACCCCTGCCGTGCGAAACACACGGCAGGGGTGCATGTGTTTACTGCATCCAAGCGGACCAGACGGCCTCGTTCTCTTCGACCCAGGCTTCGGCAACGTCCTGAGGCTCATTGCCTTCTTCCTCTACCTGGCGGAAGAACTCGGCTGCGGTCTCATCGGTTACGGTCATCTTGCGCAGCAGGGCGTAGGCTTCGGGCCAAAGCGCCTCGCCACCGGCCCATGCAGCCTTGTGCAGGATGCCGTAGGGCTTGCCACAGTCATAGGCCATGTCCGGGTTTACCCCCCAGGACGGGTCTTCGTAGCAGGCCGGCTCGTATTCCGGGAACTGAACGAAATCGCCTTCCATCTGCGTCGGCCACCAGTGAGGCACCCAAAACCACGCCATGATCGGTGCCTTGCGGCGATAGGCGGACGTGATCTCTCCGACGAGGGAGATGTCGCTGCCCGCATGGATCACTTCGAACGGAAGACCAAGCGACTCGACCCGCTCTTCGTCAAACCCTTCCCAAGCGACGGGAGCGCCGAGATAGCGGCCGTTCGGCGCGGTTTCGACATTCGAGAATGCCTCGGCACAGGCTGGTTCCTTGAGAGCTTCCCAGTTCGGAAGGCCCGGGCAGAACTCGGTCATGTAGGCAGGATACCACCACTCTTCACGGGCGGCGACGCCGGATTCGCCAAGGTCGAGCACGTTGCCGCTTTCGACGACTTCCGTGAAACGTGCCCACTGGGTGGTAGGCCAGATCTCGACCTGCACCGCAAGATCCCCGGTCTCGAGGCCCGCGAACTGCGCCATCGAGTCGGCCTGAACATATTCGACTTCGTAGCCCTGCTTTTCGAAAAGCTCGCCCGCGACATAGGCCGTCACTAGCTGGCTGGACCAGTCGTTCAGCACGATGACAATCGGATCGCTCGAGTCATCCGGTGCCGCCTGAGCAAAATGGATCGAACCGGCAAGCGCAAATGTCGCTGCGGCGAGGACCGATGTGGAGTTCTTCATTTTCATCTCATCATCCCTGTTTGATTTTTGTGACCCTGCACGAGGATCTGTGTCCGGATCGGGCTAAGATTAGCATGAGGTTGGCAATCACACAGATATTTCCCACATATAACCAACTTTCGAACCAGACCTCCAAGTTTTCGGTCATTTTTTGCACAACCATTACACGGCAACGTCACGCGCCATGGCACGGACTAGAGTTTCGGACGTGACGATGCTGCTTCCCTCAGGGTTGTCGACACGCACCCCTTCGGCATGGCTGGCGAGAAGGGCCAGAAAATCATCCACCCGCGCATCCGGCGCCACGCTGCGATATGTGATACCGGGTGCCGGCTCCACGCCGCCCAGCATGCCCGCTGTCAGAACCGAGGTCAGCGGCACCCCGCGGCTGAAATCCCGCACGTAGTCATCGACCGGGTTCAGCATCAGTTCCGCAGGAGTTCCGACCTGCACGACGCGCCCTTCGCGCATGATCATCATCCGGTCGGCAATTCGCAACGCTTCCTGAAAATCGTGAGTGATGAAGACAATGGATTTCTGAAGCTGCTTCTGAAGCCGGAGGAATTCGTCCTGCATGTTCCGGCGAATGAGCGGATCGAGCGCCGAGAAGGGTTCGTCGAGGAACCAGAACTCCGGCTCGACCGCCAGCGAACGGGCGATCCCAACCCGCTGCTGCTGGCCGCCTGACAGTTCGCGCGGATACGCATCCTCGCGCCCCGACAACCCGACCAGCTCGACCACGCGATACGCACTTTCTCTCTGCTTCGCGACGCTCTGCCCCTGCAGCTTCAGAGGAAGCATGATGTTTTGCAGGACGGTCAGGTTGGGCAGGAGGCCGAAATTCTGGAACACCATCCCAACCTTGTGGCGACGCAGATGGATCAGTTCAGCCTCAGACATCTTGAGGACGTCCTCGCCATCCATCATCACCTGTCCATGCGATGGCTCGATCAGGCGCGAGAGGCAGCGGATGACGGTCGACTTGCCCGACCCGGAAAGCCCCATGATCACGAAAATCTCACCGACGCGAACGTCGAAATCCACGGCGGCGACGGCCGGTACGCAACCCGCCTCGCGCATTTTCGCGATCGCGCGTGACGGGTCACGCAGGTCCGACGTCTCGGCAAAGAACCGGTCGGCCCCTTCTCCGTAGACCTTCCAGATGTTGCGGCAGCGAAGCTTGACGTCCTTGTCCATGGCGGCTCTTTCCGATGAGTTGAGAGAGGTGCTCAAAGCCCAAGGCGCGCCTTTTCGCGCCGCGCGTAGGCTTGAAGCAGCCGATCCGAGATGATGGCGATGAAGGCGACGCAGAGGCCGGCAACGAAGCCGCGACCCGTGTCGGTCCGCGCGAGGCCGATATAGACCTCTTGCCCAAGGTCCCGTGTGCCCACGAGCGCGGTGATGACCAGCATCGAGAGCGCCAACATGATGGTCTGGTTCAGCCCGAGAAGGATCTCTGGCATGGCGGCGACGCGCTTGATCTTGAAGAGGATCTGCCAGCGCGTGCAGCCGATCGCCGTGCCTGCCTCGACAAGGTCCTGCGGCACGTTGCGAAAGCCCGCATCGGTGTAGCGTATGATCGGGGCAAGCGCATAGGCGATGACAGCGAAAAGCGCCGAAACGTCGCCCGACTGGAAGAGCATCACGACGGGGATCAGGTAGACGAAGGAGGGCAAGGTCTGGAGTGTATCGACGAAAAACCCTGCGATCTTCGAAACCCGGTCATTCGTTGAGGCCCAGATTCCGATAGGCAATCCGATCACCATTGCTGCGAGGACCGACAATCCGATCAGGTAGACCGAGATCATCGCCTTTTCCCAAAATCCGGACACCGCGATGAACAGAGCGAGCCCGCCGACCGTTGCCGCCAGCCGCGCACCGCCAAGCCGCCAACCCACTGCCGCAAGCAAGGTCACGACAAAGATCCACGGCAGCCCGGTCATAAAGGCCTTGGTCGGTAGCAGGACGTAAAGCAGCAGGCCGTTCTTGAAGCCTTCGATGGCCCCGTAATACTGCATCACCACGATATCGAGGAGGCCATCCCAGAAGCGTGCAGTCGAGATCGTGAGGTCGTCTGGATATTCCGCAAGCGCAGGTAGCACGAGGCTAGCGAGCTGCAAAGCAACGCAGATCAGCAGAATTGCCCACCAGAAGCGCCCCTGCCCCGCTCGACCACCCGCGACAGGACGACGGCTGACGAAGGCGAGGCTGAATTTGTCCAGCAAGATCGCGAGCACGACGATGCCGAAACCAGCCTCAAGCCCCTGCCCGATGCGCAGCGACTTCAGCGCCCGCATGACGTCATGCCCGAGCCCCCCCGCCCCGATGAGAGAGGCGATAATCACCGCGTTCAGCGAGAGCATGATCACCTGGTTCAATCCGAGCAGCAGCGCCGGGCGCGAGGAGGGAAGCATCACCTTCCACAGCAACTGTCGCCGCGTCGCGCCTGACATGAGACCGCTTTCCCGGACACTTTCGGGCACGGTCGCCAACCCCAGCAGAACGGCTCGCACCATCGGGGGCATGGAATAGATCAGCGTTGCAATCATCGCCGACAGCGGCCCGAAGCCAAACAGGAAGAGGATCGGCAGCAAGTAGGCAAAGATCGGTACCGTCTGACAGAAGTCCAGAAAGACGTTCAGAGGGCCGCGGAAGGCAGGGCGCGAATAGGCGAGGACTCCGAGCAGGACGCCGAGGACGAGCGAGATCGGCACGACCATCAGGATCGAGGACAGAGTCCGCATGGCGCTTTCCCAGTAACCGAAAAGCAGCAGGTAGAGCGTCGCGGCCAGTCCCAGCGCCAGCAGCCGCTTGCCGCCAAGACGCCAGCCCATCGCTGCGGCCACGAGCATGAGCACGGGCCACGAGAGCGGAGACAGCTCCACATCGCCGATCTCGAAGCCCTCCCATAGCACCCCGTTCACGAAGTCGAAGGGCCATGACAGGAGCCAAGCTAGTGCGCGTGTCGCCTCGTTCACAGTGAAGAGTCCGAGGCTCGCATCCTCGACGAGCCAATCGAGCGCGGCGCCCACGACCTGCTGAACCGGAAGAACCAATTCCTCGGGGTAAGCTCCAAGCAATGCGACCGTTACCCCTAGCACCAGCGACAGTACGACGCAAAGTGCTGCGACCACCCAAGCCGCGACTCGCCTGGTTTCCGTTCCGGTTGCTTCGACTGACACCATTTTCCGCTCCGCTCCAACGCTCGTCAGAAGCACGCTAGGAAGCGACGGCCACAAAAATCAACACAACGACAACTAATTTGCCAAGTTTTTGCAAAAATTTTTGAAAGATGCTTCCTTATTCGTCGGATGCTGGCTAGCGTTCCCACAACAACACACAACTTTTGCAACAGGTAGCCTCATGCCACACACTCCAGAAATCTCGGCGATGACCTGCGTCTGGGACGTCACGGCCGCCCCTGCTCCGGAAACCGACCAGCTGGACACGACGGAAACGGTGGATGTGGCAATTGTTGGCGCGGGCTTCACCGGGCTGCGCACGGCACTAGAACTTGCCAAGGCCGGATCCAGCGTTGCCGTGCTCGAAAAAGAGACAGTGGCGTTCGGGGCGTCCGGGCGCAGCGGTGGGCAGGTCAACCTCGGCTTCAAGCAGGATCCCGAGGATCTGCTCACGATGATGGGGCCGAAATACGGCGAGCGGATGCTCAATGCGGTTTCCAAAGTGGGGGACGAGGTCTTCGGGCTCGTGCGTGAGCACGATCTGAATTGCGATCCGATGCAAGGTGGCTGGCTGAAGGCAAGCTATACCAGCAAGACCCGCGCCCGGCAGGAAAAGCAACGGAAACAGTGGCGCAAGTACGGTGTCGAGCTCACGATGCTCGACGGCAGCGAGATTCGCGAGATGTCAGGGGCCGATGGCTACAAGGCTGGTCTCGTCTACAGCCGTGGCGGGGCGATCCAGCCAAAGTCCTACACCCGAGAACTCGCCCGTGTCGCGCGGAGCCTCGGCGCGAAAATCTTCGAGCGCACCTCCGTGACTGCCATCGACCGGAAAGACGGCAAGATCATCGTAAGATCCGGCGACCGGCAGGTGATCGCGGAAAAGGTCGTGCTTTGCACCAATGGCTACACAGATGGTCTCTGGCCCGGCCTTTCCAAGACCATGGTGCCGATCCGCAGCGTTCAGGCCGCCACCGACCCGCTGCCCGATCACATCAGGGCGCAAATCCTGCCCAAGGGAAATACGCTCTCCGACATGCGCCGGATCATCTATTACTTCCGCTACGACCGTGACGGGCGCCTGACCTTTGGCGGCCTGGGCCCCTTTCGCGACCAATTCCGCCCCTCCGATTTCACCGGCCTGATCGAAGGCGCCACCAAGATTTTCCCGGCATTGGCCGGGGTGAAGTGGTCCTATCACTGGGGAGGCAGGCTCGGCATGACATCGGACGAGCTTCCGCACATCCACGAACTCGCTCCCGGGATTTACGCTGGGCTCGGCTTCAACGGTCGCGGCGTCGGCCTTGGAACGATCTTCGGGCGCAACCTCGCGACGCTGATGCTGACGGGCGATCCCGACAGCATCGAATTCCCGGTCGTCGAAGCGAAGAAATATCCGTTCTACGAATTCAGCGGTCTCGGCTTCCCCTTCGTTACCCGATGGATGGCTGTGCGGGACTGGGTGGACCTTCGTACGGATGGATGACGGAATGAAGATGCCGACCGAGATCATATCCCCCGAGGACCGGATCCGCGCCCTGCCCTGCTGGAACGGATCGATCGAGATCGCGCCGCTGGCGGGCGGACTGACGAACCTGAATTTTCGCGTGACCTGCGGCACCCGGAACTTCGTCGCGCGCATTGCTAGCGACGTGCCCGAACTTCACGTCTACCGCTGGCACGAGGTTCAGGCCAGCGAAGCTGCCTGCGACGCCGGAGTCGCGCCCGCGGTCCGCTATAGCGGTGGCGGCATCCTCGTGACGGATTTCATCGAGGGCAAGACGCTTGACGAGGCTGACATCCGAAGCGACGCCTACCTCACGCGTATCGCGCCGTTCCTGCGCGACATGCACGCACAGATTCCGCACCACTGGGGCGGTCCCACGCTGTCGATCTGGCCCTTCCAGGTCAGTCGGTCATTCGCGCGCTATCTCACTGACAGGCCCTGCCGCCACGCGGACCGGTGGAACGGGCTCATGTCCGCCTGTGACGCGCTCGAAAGTCTCGTCGGCCCCTCGGATTTCGCCATCACCCACAACGATCTCCTACCATCGAATTTCATCGACGACGGCGATCGGCTCTGGCTCATAGATTGGGAATACGCGGGCTCCAGCACTCCACTCTTCGACCTCGCCAATCTCGCGATCAACAGCGACCTGAGCGACGCGCAATGCGCCACGCTTGCCGAAGGATACGGGCTCGAGGCCGACGCAGGCCTCATGACACGCTTTGCGGCGTTCAAGGCCGCTTCCTCCCTGCGCGAAGCGGGCTGGAGCATGATCCAAGAGATCATTTCTCCGCTGGACGTGGACTACGTCGGATACACCGATATGGCGCTCGCCCGTTTCGACGATACCTGCGCCAGCCTCGGCATTTCGTCCTGACGGCGCAGGCAGATACTCAAATTCAATGTTGCGAGGCGCGAAAAGATGAAAGACGAACAGTTGGTGGCCTTGGATGCAGCCGCGAAATTTGCCGCCAGCGTTGCCGATGGAGCCCGCGAGATCGCCATGGGCTACTTCCGCAGGTCGCTGGATGTCGAGCGCAAGTCTGACGAGAGCCCAGTCACGATTGCGGACCGGGAGATTGAAAGTTACATACGTGCCCGTATTGTCGCGACCTTCCCGGATCACGGCATTCTCGGCGAGGAAGAGGCTCCCGAGAATCTCGACCGTCGCTATGTCTGGGTCATCGACCCGATTGACGGCACCAAGTCCTTCGTCACCGGTCACCCCCTTTTCGGAGGGCTCGTCGCCCTGCTCCGCGATGGGATTCCCTGCCTAGGACAGATCGACATACCGGGGACTGGCGAACGCTGGACTGCAAATGAAGGCGGCCCGGCTCGATTGAATGGAGCCGTTTGCAAGACGCGCGGATGCCGCACGCTTTCGAACGCATATGCCTACACGACGGACCCTGCGCTCTTTGCCGGAGAAGACAGAGCGATGTTCGAAGCGCTCCGGTCAAGTGTTGCGCAGATGCGCTTTGGCGGTGACTGCTACAACTATGCGTTGCTGTCTTCCGGCTTTTGCGACCTAGTGGTGGAAACCGGTCTGCAACCCTATGACTACCTGCCGGTGGTTCAGGTGGTCGAAAGTGCTGGCGGCGTGATCACCGACTGGAACGGGTTCGCACTGACCACGAAGTCGGACGGTCGCGTGCTGGCCGCCGCGACAAAAGACCTGCATCACGAGGCTCTCACATTCATTCGGGATGCGCTCGGCTGAGAGACTGTAGTTCCCCTGAATGAGAACTACCGCAGTTGCCGGGAAAATCCAGCATCCGGCGGTCCAAGGATGAGGAGCAGTGCAGATGCTGCCGCATATCTCGGATTTACTGATCGTGAAATGGGGCTCGCTGATTGGCGCTCTCGGAGCCTCGGGTGTCAAGGGGCTGCCGCAGCTGGGCGATCTGGCGCTGACTGCCGCGCTGCTGCAGCAGGGGGCGCATTACACCGGCCATCTTGCCCTTTCGCAGGGGGCAACCATCACCGGCCTGGTGAGCTGACCCCATCGAGTGGTCCGGGTTAAATGCTAATGCATGGTCGGCCTTCG
>NZ_JBYNAH010000207.1:0-9486 GCF_059781815.1 Salipiger sp.
GAGTCGTAGACCTCGTAGGCATCCTGATGCAGCGTGCCGCCGAGCACGATGTTGAGCATCTGCGAGCCGCGGCAGATCCCGAGGATCGGCAGCCGGCGTTCGAAGGCGCCGCGCAGCACGCCGGATTCAAGCTCGTCGCGCGCCGGATCGAGCCGGACGCCGAGACGGATCTCGCCGCCGTAGAGCGTTGGCGCGATGTCGTCGCCGCCGCCGATCACCACGCCGTGGACCGCGTCGAGGTCGACTTTGCGATGGCCCGCCTGCCAGCGCAGGGCACGTCCGCCCGCGAGCCAGATGGCCAGCGCCATCAGCGGGAACACGCGCCAGCCCGAGCGGCGCGAGACGGTAACACCGATCAGAGGTCTCAAGAGGTCATGCCCTCGAGCAGGCCCGCGACCCGGCGCGCCCAGTCCGAGCGAATCGACGTCAGCGAGTCGCGATGGTCCCGCCATGCCGCCTTGAGCGTCTGCAGCAGCGCCCGGTCGGCGGCCACGCGCTCGACCAGAACCCAGCGGTTCCATTCCAGCGCCAGCGACCAGCCGGGCTCGTCGATGCGGCAGTCCGGCAGGCGCCAGTGATAGGTCGGCCGGGGCTGGATCTGCTCCATGTCCATCACGCGCGCCACGCGGGTGCGGTCGATCTGGGCGAAGAGGCAAAGCATGTCGAGCCCGTGATTGCGCGACGGCGCGAGCTCGAGATAGGTGTCGATCAGGCTGCGCATGTCCGACGGCCCGTCGCTCGCCGCGAGCCGGTCAATCAAGGCGCGCGGATAGGGATCGACCCAGGGCAGCATCCGGCGCGAGAGATCGATCCCGGCGCTGCGGCGCAGGTGATCCTCGAGCAGCGCATAAGCCGTGAGCACCGGCGCGATGGCCTCGAAGGTCAGCGCCGCGGCCTCGGGGTTGAAATGCACGCCGAACCCAAGAAGCACCCCGCCGCTGGTGCCGGTGGCGCCGGCCTTGGCAAGCGCCTCGAGCGCCGCGTCGAGCGCCGGGATCTGGTCGATCTCGATCGGATCGCTGACGATCTCGACCGGCACCACGGTGCGGGCCAGCTCGCGCAGCGGCTTCCCGATGCCGTCGCGGTCCATCTTGTTGAGCGGGGCGCTGTCGAGATAGCACTCGAAATCCCCAAGATCCGTGCCGGTCACCGACCAGTTGCCGGGCTTTTCCTCGCTCGCGGCTCCGCCAAGCGCATCGGCCAGAACCCGTGCCGCCTTTTCCTCGGTCAGACCGGAGAACTCCACCTCGACCCCGACCTTCCGTGGCGCGCCATCGGCGTTGCAGGGCTGCGGTAGCGGGATCAGCTTGGGCGGGGTCTCAGAAGTCAGGGACATTGGGCACCTTGGTGGGAACGGTCTCGTCGGCTTCGAAATCCTTCAGCGCGAAAGTGACGTGCACGCGGTAGGTGCCCGCTTCGCGCACCTGGGTCAGATTTCCGCCGAGCTGCGTGGTGAAGGCCTGAATCAAACGCGAACCGAGCCCCGCCGGTTCCACCCGCATCTCGGGTTCCGACGGCCCCCCGGGCGCCACGCTGTTGCTGATCTCGAGCATCGCCTTGCCGCCGCCCTCGTAGCGGAAGCGCACCGACACCTCGGCCTGGCTGCGCCCGACCGGAGGCGAGGCGTATTTCATCGCGTTGGTCAGCGCCTCGGCGGTCAGCAGCGACAGCGGCACCGCCTGATCGGGCACGGCCTCGATATGCTCGAGATCAGTGACCACCTTGACCGGCTGGCCTGCGACCTCGGTCATGTCGGTCATCTGCCCGACCAGATCGATCAGCAGGGCACCGGCATCCACATGGCCGAGATCCTCGGTCTGGTAGAGGTTGCGGTGGATCGTGGCGAGGCTGCGGATCCGATCCTGCAGGCGTTGCAGCACGAACTTCGTCTCGGCCTCGCCGGCCTGACGGATCTGCATGTTCATGATCGACGAGATGAGCTGGAGGTTGTTCTTCACCCGGTGGTGGACCTCCTTCAGCAGGATGGTCTTTTCGCGCAGCGCGTTCTCCTGCTGTGCCTCGTCGCGCAGGATGGCATCGGCCATGTCGAGGAAATCGTCCTCCATTTCGGCCAGTTCCGCCGGCATCTCGAGATGGGTGCGGTGCTCGGGGATGCGGCGGGTGCGGGCAAAGATCCGCATCCGGCGCGACAGCCGCTTGATGTGGCGGATCACCAGACGGTTCACCGCGAGGAAGGCCACGATCACCGAGGCGCCCCACATCAGCAGCGGCAGCGCCTTGGCGATGCCGTTGACGGCAATCGCCTCGGCCTCGGCATTGTCCGGGCTCCAGATCCCCAGCGCGTAGACCATGCCGGGCACCAGCGGCGCGGCGGCGTAAACCCGCGTCTCGTCGTCGGCGCTGCGGGCGGCAAAGCTCTGCGGCCTCCCGCCGACCAGCGACGCAAGGTCGAGATCGGCGGGAAGATGGTTCGTCACCTCGTTCACGCCCGCGCGCGATGTCAGCAGCTCGCCGTCCTGGTTGAAGGTCACGATATCTTCGAACCCGTTCGGACCCGGGGTCTTGTCGTTGTCGGAGCCCGAGAGCAGCACCGACGGGACAGAGAGCAGCACGTGGCCGGCCAGCTCGCCCCCCAGGAAGAACGGCTCCGCCACGACGATAACCGGGCGGCCGCTCAGCGGGGCGTTCTGGTTCAGCCAGGCGCGGGGCCCGGGATCGGCTACGATGGCCTGCATGCGCGGGTAGTCGGCCACGTCGATCGGCTGATCGCCGGAACTGCAGGGCACGCGGCCATCCGCCGTCAGCACCAGCCCGTAGGAATAGCCGGGAGAGGCCGCGAGATAGGAGGCAAGGCGCTGCGAGCAGACCTCGGGATCGCCGCCGGTCATCATCTCGTGGCCAAGGGTCGCGCCAAGTGCCTGCGCCCCGCCCTGGGCACGCAGCACAGTCTGGCGCTCGCCCACCGCGGCGGCCTCGGTCAGCGCAACCAGCGACAGCTGCGAGCGCAGCCGGGTCTCTTCCTGCAGCTTTGCTGTCTGGAAATAGGCCACGACGCCGAGCGGCACCAGTGCCAGCGTCAGAAACAGGATCATGCGCGCAGCGAGACCCATCGGGCGCAGGCGCGGCGAGGATTTTTCGATCATTCCTGCCCGTTCGTCTTTCGTCGTCTTGCCCGGCCGGATCGCTCCGACCGGGACCGGCATCGGTTCAGCGCGCGGCGGGACGAGCGCCCGTCACCACCGCCATCGTCGCCTGGTCGGTCATCTCGAGCTTGTCGTCATCGTCGAGCTTGAGCAGCTCGGCGAGGCGCGCGCGGGCGCGGTTCACACGGCTCTTGATAGTGCCGACGGCGACGCCGCAGGTCTCGGCCGCATCCTCGTAGGAAAACCCCTGAGCGCCAACCAGAATCAGCGCTTCGCGCTGTTCGTCGGTCAGCTGCACGAAGGCGCGCCGGAAATCCGCCATCTGGAGGCGGCCGTCATGGGCCGGCTTCTCCGACAGGCTCTCCGTGAAGATCCCCTCGGCATCGGAGACTTCACGCCCGGCCTTGCGGCGGTTCGAATAGTAGGTGTTGCGCAGGATGGTGAACAACCAGGCCCGCATGTTGGTGCCGGGCTCGAAGCTCGAGATCTTCGACCACGCCTTGACCAGCGTGTCCTGCACCATGTCGTCGGCTATCGCACCGTTGCGCGTCAGCGACAGCGCGAACGCCCGGAGGGCGGGGAGATGCTCGACGAGCTCGTCCCGGGGATCTGCGCTCATTTCGCGTCTCCGCCGGTGGAATCCTCGCCATCGTCCTGCGACTTCAGCTGCGCGATAAGATCGAGGAACCGATCGGGAACCTTTTCGTCCAGCATGTCCTGATAGACGCGACGCAGGTTCTCGTCGATGACCTCGGCCTCTTTGTCTTTTCTCCGCGTGTGACCCATTTGATCCTTGCTCTTTTTCTCTGACGCGCCGTGCATTATTTTAAGCTCTTGCCGGAACCAATGCAGCAGTCGGACGTTTGGTTCCCGAAAAAACGAAAAAAAGGACGTTTGATATGTCAAAGGGTGACCTGAGCCAGGCCATCGGAGCAGCGCTTCCCTATCTGCGCCGCTACGCGCGCGCATTGACCGGCAGCCAGACGACCGGGGACAATTACGCCGCCGCCACGCTCGAGGCGATCCTGACCGATCGCAGCGCGGCAACCGATGCCAGCTCGCCCAAGGCCGGCCTCTTCAAGGTATTCCATGGCATCTGGGTCAGCACCGGCGCCCCGGTGGTCGAGGAAGGCTCGGGCGCCGTCGCCAAGGCGCATGACCGGCTCTCGAAGCTGACCACCAACAGCCGCGAGGCGCTGCTGCTGCACACGATCGAGGAATTCTCGATTTCCGAGCTCGCCGAGATCATGCAGATCGACGACAGCGAGGCCGAGCAGCTGGTGTTGCTGGCGCGTCAGGAAATGGCGGATGCGGTCTCGGGCCGCGTGCTGATCATCGAGGACGAGGCGATCATCGCCATGGATCTCGAAAGCATCGTCGCCGATCTTGGTCACCGCGTCACCGGGGTCGCCCGCACACGCGATGCGGCCATCGACCTCGCCACCAAGGAAACCCCGGATCTCGTGCTGGCCGACATCCAGCTCGCCGACAACTCCTCGGGCATCGACGCGGTCAACGACATCCTCAAGGCACTTGGCGATCGCCCGGTGATCTTCATCACCGCCTTCCCCGAACGCCTGCTCACCGGCGAGCGCCCGGAACCGGCCTTCCTGATCTCCAAGCCCTATTCCGAGGATCAGGTGCGCTCAGCGGTCAGCCAGGCGATGTTCTTCTCCTCGACCGAGACCCTCAAGGCCTGAGCCGGCCTCTCGCTCACGCTTCGAACCCTCTGCAAAGCGCGCCCCTTGCGGCGCGCTTTCTGCGTTCCGGCCCATGACCTGACGCATTGCGGCGCATGTCCCCTTCCCGGCTCGGGGCGCACGGTGGGGTCAAGGAAAAGCCGCCGCGCCCGTGGCGGGCACGGCGGCGTGATCAGGTCCGGGGCCTGACGTGGCGCGGCCGGTCAGGCCTTGCGCACGAGCCGCATCACAATCGTGACGACGAAGAGCACCAGGAAGATGAAGAACAGCACCTGCGCGATGCCGGCGGATGCGGAGGCGATGCCGCCGAAGCCGAACACGGCGGCAACGATGGCGACGACAAAGAACAGAATGGCCCAGTAAAGCATGACGAGCTCCTCCAATCGGGGATCATTTGGTTACGTGAAAGTTAAAGTCCGACGATCAAGCGGCGGTCAGACGGTGGCGCGCGCCGATTTCGGCCCGGCGATCAGCCAGATGATGAAGCCGAGGACCGGCAGGATGAGGACGAGCAGCGTCCACAGCACCTTCGAGCCGGTGCTGGCGCCCGAGCTGATGATCGAGACGATGGCCCAGATGTCGAGCACGAGAATGATGAAGCCGCCAATGCCTGCGAATTCCATGATCAGGTCTCCTTTGCGTATCGGGTGCGGAAGGCACAGCCCCTGCGGGCGGTGCCCGTCGGGCCCCGCTGGAGCGCAGCGCTCCGAGAGATCAGGTCTTCCACTGGTTTGTCTTCACCGGCGGCGGGGCCGTCCGGTCGTTCTGCACGGTTAACGCGCAGTTGATGAAAAAGGTTCCGCCGCGCCCGTACCGGCAGCGGACGGCCCTCACGCGCTCTTAGAAGTTAAGAATTCACTGCTTCCAGCGGATCGCCCAAGATGCGATCAGCCCTTCCCTTGTGGCAGATCCCGTCCGGCCGCCTCTTCCGGTCCCGGCCAAGGAAAACGGCGCCGCCCTGCCCGGGCGGCGCCGCAGTTTTTCCGAAGACGCCCGCGCGGGCGGATGAGGCCGCGCGCAAGCTGGCTCAGGCCAGCGAGGGCAGCCAGAGCACGATCGAGGGGAACGCCACCAGCAGGCCGATGGTCACCGCATCCGCCACGAAGAACGGCGTCACCCCGCGGAACACGTCCTGCACGCTGAGATCCGGCCGCACCCCCGCCACCACGAAGCAGTTAAGCCCGATGGGCGGGGTGATCAGGCAGAACTCGGCCATCTTCACCACCAGGATGCCGAACCAGATCGCGCACATCTCTCCCGACATGCCAAAGGTGCTCTCCGCCGCCGAGACCGCCTCGCCGCCATTGAGCGCCATCACCGCCGGGTAGACCACCGGCAGCGTCAGCAGCAGCATGCCGATGGCGTCCATGAACATGCCCAGCACCGCATAGGCCAGCAGGATGCAGATCAGGATCACCATCGGCGGGTAGTGCAGCGACGAGATCCAGTCGGCGAAGGCGGTGGGCAGGTCGGCGAAACCGAGGAAGCGCACGTAGATCAGCACGCCCCAGATGATGGTGAAGATCATGATCGACAGCTTCGCCGTCTCGATTAGCGCATCCTTCAGCTCGGCGCCGCGCATGCCGTGCAGCAGCGCCATCAGGAAGACGATGAACGCCCCCACCGCGCCGCCCTCGGTGGGCGTGCCCCAGGCGTCGCCGAACGGATT
This sequence comes from Salipiger sp., assembly GCF_059781815.1. Lineage (NCBI taxonomy): Bacteria > Pseudomonadati > Pseudomonadota > Alphaproteobacteria > Rhodobacterales > Roseobacteraceae > Salipiger > Salipiger sp. Next base: position 6,474 of record NZ_JBYNAH010000207.1, read on the forward strand.
GTAGACGAAGAAGATGATGATCACGACCACCGCCACGATCGGCAGCGCCGGCGGCAGCGCGGCAAAGCGCTGGCCCCAGGTGAAGCCGCGCACCGGCGGGCCGAAGCCCTTGATGGTGAGCGCGAGCCCGATGATCAGCGCGCCATAGACCACCGCCGAGAAGGCGCCCGGAATGAAGCCCGCCAGCAGCAGCTTGCCCACGTCCTGTTCGACGATGATGGCGTAGATCACCAGGATCGCCGAGGGCGGGATCAGCGAGGCCAGCGTGCCGCCCGCCGCCACCACGCCCGCGGCAAAGCGCTTGTCATAGCCGATCTTGAGCATCTCGGGGATGGCGATGCGGGCAAACACCGCCGAGGTCGCCACGGACGCGCCCGACACCGCCGCGAAGCCCGCGGTAGCGAAGACGGTCGAGACCGCGAGCCCGCCCGGCACCCAGGCCATCCAGCGCTTGGCCGCCTCGAACAACGCCTTGGTGAGCCCCGCGTAATAGGCGAGATAGCCGATCAGGATGAAGGTCGGGATCAGGCTCAGCGCCTGGTTGGCCACCTTGCCATGCGGGATCTGCCCGGCGGTCTTGACCGCCACGCCGATCGCCCAGCCCAGCATCTCGGGATCGTAGCTGCGCTTGTCCCAGAAGATCCACACAAGCCCCACAAGCCCGGCAAGCCCCGCGGCAAAGGCCACGCGCATGCCCAGCACCACCATCACCAGCATCCCGCCGGTGACCCACAGGCCGATTTCAATCGAATCCATCAGTCGTCATGTCCCTGGATATGCGCGGCTTCCTCAGCCGCCTGTTCCGCGACGCTCTGCACCAGCGGCACCGCCACCGGATGCTCGAGCCCGAGCACCAGCGCCCGCGTGTAACCCCAAAGCTGCAGCACCAGCCGCAGGCTCATCACCGAGAACGCCACCGGCACGATCAGCTTGGCCGGCCAGAGCGGCAGGCCAATATCGATGGTGCTGTCGCGCGACCACATCGGCCGCGCCAGGTCGAAGCTGCGATCGAAATGTGCCCAGGAGCCCCAGACCAGCGCCACCATCAGCACGAGGATGCCGAAGGTGGTCAGCCATTCCGCCGCCCAGAGCGCGCGGCCCTTCAGCTTGCCCACGACAATGTCCATGCGGATGTGACCGCCCTGGCGCTGCACGTAGGAGATGCCGAGGATCGCGATCAGCGGCATCGCCGTCTCGATCCAGTCGACATAGCCGCGCAGCGGCTCGTTGAAGAGATTGCGTCCGCTCACCGAGACCACGGCGAGCAGCATCAGGGCAAAGGCCCCGAGGCCGGAAATGAAGGCAAAGACCGTCTCGAGCCTGAGCAATCCCCGGTCGAGACGACTGAGCGTGGAGTCGTCGCTCAGCACGGCGGAGGAACCAGCCATGGCAGCACCTTTCAGAAGTGAGAGGCCCCCGGATCGACGACCCGGGGGCGAAAGCATCGCCCCGTTGCACGGGGCGCGGATTAAGCTCAGTTCGAGGCGCGTGTCTCTTCGAGCGTCGTGTTCACGAGATCGTAGAGCTCCTGACCCGGCAGGCCCTGCGCGGTCATGTCATCGATCCAGCTCTGGTGGATCGGCTCGGCGACCTTCTTGAACTCTGCCAGCTGCTCGTCCGAGATCATCACCTTCTCGACCTCTTTCTCGGCCAGCACCTCGTCCCACTTCGCCAGCAGCTTGCCGTAGTTCTCGAGGTAATAGTCGATGGCCTCGGGGACCGAGCTGTCGAGCGCCTCGCGCTCTTCGTCGGTGAGCGACTCGTAGGCGTCGATGTTCACCACCACCGGGCAGTTCACGGTGCCGGGGTTGAGGTTCGCGGTCCACCAGTCGGCCTCGTTGATGGTGCCGAAGGAAAGATGCGCGTGCTGGGCGAAGGCCACGGTGTCGACGACGCCCGATTCCATCGCCTGGTAGGCTTCCGACGAGGTCACCGAGGTCGGCACGCCGCCCACCGCCTCAAAGGCGCGGCCGAGGCCGCCGGTGGCGCGCACCCGCATGCCGTCGAATTCGGCCAGTTCGTCGCGCGGCTCGCCGGTGCCGACGAGGTTGTACTGCGGCATCGGGCTGGTCATCAGCATCCGCGCGTTCCACTGCGCCATCTCGTCGGCCACTGCCGGATGCGCATAGACCGCGTGGCTCACAGCCACTTCCTCGTCGAGGTTCGCGACCCCGAGGAACGGCAGTTCGAGCACGGTGATCGCGCGGTTCTTGTCGGCGTGGTAGCCGGCGCAGAACTGGGCCACCTCGAAGGCACCGATCGAGATGCCGTCGAGATTCTCGGTGTTCTTGGACAGGCCGCCATACGAGATGTTCATGGTGAACTCGCCGCCGGTCTTCTCCTCGACCAGCTCTGCCAGCTTGTGCAGATGCTCGGTAAAGGCGCGGCGCTTGCCCCAGACCGAAACATTCCATTCGGTCGCCATCGCCTCGGTGGCGAAGGCAAGGGTCAGCGCGGAGACGCACAGCGTCATGGTGGTCTTCTTCATCTGGTATTTTCCTCCCATTGAGCGGCGGCTCTGCAGCCGCCTTGGCCGGGGAGGTTAGAGCATCGAACGCTTGACGCAAGCCGAATGGCCGACTCATTCCGCGCTTGTCCGCCCCGGCCTCCCGCCCGGATCTGTATGCAAAAGCATACCGGAACGATTTGTCACACCCTATGCGCGAACCGATCCGGCCGGCCCTTGCTGAATCATCCTTTACACCGCGTCAACACGAGCGCCTTGAAATGACGGCAGATTCCTTAACCTTTGCGAAGGAATTTACACACTGGGCCGCGCTAACGAAAATATTTTACAAATAAAAGCTGTGTTTCCCGTTACTTATTTATTTATTTTCGGGCTCGCGTATGATCAGGCCAGGGATGGGAAATGCCGCACTGCGGCGTTCTGGAAATTCAGATCTAGGGAGGATCTTCATGAAAGACGATGCCCAAACCGCCGCTGCCGGCACGTACCCACCGTCATCCGACTTCGCGTCCAAGGCGCATGTCGACGCTGCGAAATACGACGAGA
>NZ_JBYNAH010000208.1:0-9482 GCF_059781815.1 Salipiger sp.
AGCCAGCGGTCGATCATCGACTTCATCGCCGTCTCGGCCTCGTCCTTGGCGCCCTGCGCCACGCCCATGGCGTTGGTCATCAGCTGCGAGATGTCGTCGAATACCTTGTTGCGGGTCTGCATGGGCTGCTCCTGATACGATGTTGTTATCAATATGGGCCGTGCGGGCGCCGGCCTCAAGGTTGACTTCGCCGGCAAAGCGACGGCACTCATGCCGCCATGAAAGCCGCCTTGCAATTCCCCTCGCTCTCGCCGGAACTGTTCTCGATCTCGATCGGCAGTTTCGAGTTCGCCCTGCGCTGGTACGCGCTGGCCTATATCGCCGGCATCCTGATCGGCTGGCAGCTGGCCGCCGCAGCCGTGCGACGGGCGCGGCTCTGGCGCGACGAGACCCCGCCGATGAGCACCGAGCAGCTCGAGCAGCTGCTCACCTGGGTGATTTTGGGCATCATCCTTGGCGGGCGGCTGGGCTTCGTGCTGTTCTACCAGCCGGCCTATTACCTCTCCAATCCCGGCGAGATCCTGATGATCTGGCACGGCGGCATGTCGTTCCATGGCGGGCTTCTGGGGGTGATTCTGGCGGCGCTCGGGTTCTGCCTGAAGCATGGCATCCGCCTGATGCCCACCGCCGACCTGATGGCGCTGGCGGTGCCGCCGGGGCTGCTGCTGGGCCGGGTCGCCAATTTCGTCAATGCCGAGCTCTGGGGCCGGCCCACCGATCTGCCCTGGGGGGTGATCTTTCCGGGGCAGGCCGCGCAGGCCTGCGGGCAGGCGGCGGGCGAGCTCTGCGCGCGCCATCCCTCGCAGCTCTACGAGGCGGGGCTCGAGGGGCTGATCCTCGGCGCGGTGCTGATCTGGCTGGCCTTCGCGCGCGACGCGCTGAAGCGACCGGGTCTCATTGCCGGCACCTTCTTCGCAGGCTACGGCCTCGCGCGCTTCCTCGTCGAGTTCGTCCGTCAGCCCGATGCGCAGTTCGTCGCGCCGGGCAATCCGCTTGGGCTTGCGCTGCAGGTGGGCGGCTATGGCCTCACTATGGGGCAGATCCTGTCGCTGCCGATGATTCTCATCGGCGTGGCGCTGCTGGTCCTGGCGAGGCGGCGGGCATGAGTCCGCTCGAGGAGATCCTGCACCGGCGCATCGCCGCCGAAGGGCCGATGAGTATCGCCGAATACATGGCCACCTGCCTCGGCCACCCGCAGCACGGCTATTACCCGACCCGCGACCCGCTGGGCGCGGCGGGGGACTTCACCACCGCGCCCGAGATCAGCCAGATGTTCGGCGAGCTTCTGGGCCTCTGCCTTGCGCAATGCTGGATCGAGCAGGGGCGGCCTTCGTCCTTCGTGCTGGCCGAGCTGGGGCCGGGGCGGGGCACCCTGATGGCCGATGCCACCCGCGCCATGCGCGGCGTGCCGGGGATGCTCGAGGCGGCGCGTCTGCACCTCGTCGAGACCTCGCCACGGCTGCGCGACGAACAGCACCGCCGGCTCGCGCCGCTGATGCCGGTTTGGCATGACAGCGTGGCGAACCTGCCCGAGGCGCCGCTCTTCCTGCTGGCCAACGAGTTCTTCGATGCGCTGCCGATCCGCCAGTTCCTGCGCTCGGGCGATGCGTGGTGCGAGCGGGTGGTTGGCCTTGACGATGGCAAGCTGAGCTTCGGCCTGACCGAGCCCACCGCGCAAGGCGCGCTCGAGCACCGGCTGGGCGAAACGCAGGAGGGCGACCTCGTCGAGACCTGCGCGCCTGCCACCGGCATCGCCGAGGAGATCGGCCGCCGCATCGCGGCCCATGGCGGCGCGGCGCTGATCGTCGACTATGGCAGCGACCGCAGCCTCGGCGATACGTTCCAGGCGGTGCGGCGGCACCAGAGCGTCTCGCCGCTCGACGCGCCGGGGACAGCCGATCTCACCGCGCATGTGGATTTCGGGGCGCTCGCCGCCGCGATGCCCTGCGCCACCAGCGCCCTCACGCCGCAGGGTGTGTTCCTCGAACGGCTCGGCATCACCGACCGGGCGCGCGTGCTTGCGGCACGGCTCAGCGGAGCGCAGCTCGACAGCCACGTCGCCGCACATCGCCGGTTGACGCACCCCGAGGAAATGGGTTCGCTGTTCAAGACACTCGGGGCCTTCCCCGAAGGCGCAGCCCCACCGCCCGGACTACTGACACATGACGCTTGAGATCATCACCTCGCAAAGCCTCGGTCCCCTTCGGCACGGCTTCTTCACCCGCAAGGGAGGGGCGTCGTCGGGGGTGTTCGCCGGGTTGAACTGTGGCAACGGCTCGTCGGACCAGTCCGAGATCGTGGCGATCAACCGATCCCGCGTCGCCGATGCGATGGAGGTGCCGGTCGAGCGGCTGGTCAATGTCTACCAGACCCATTCCTCGAAGGTGCTGGTGGTCGAGGGGCCGCATGACGGCCCCGTGCCCGAGGCCGATGCCATGGTCACGGCGACGCCGGGTGTGGCGATCGCGGTGCTCACGGCGGATTGCCAGCCGGTGCTGTTCTCGGATGTCGAGGCCGGGGTGGTCGGTGCCGCCCATGCGGGCTGGCGCGGCGCCATCGACGGCGTGCTCGAAGAGACCGTCGACGCCATGGTCGGGCTTGGCGCGATGCGCGAGCGCATCCACGCGGTGATCGGGCCGAGCATAAGCCAGCGGGCCTACGAGGTCGGGCCGGAGTTCTTCGACACCTTCATGAGCGCTGACCCGGTCAACGGCCGTTTCTTTGCCGGGGGCGAGGGCGACCGGATGCATTTCGACCTGCCGGGCTTCGGGCTGCACAAGCTGCGCGAGGCCGGGGTCGAGGCGGAATGGACCCGCCACTGCACCTATTCCGATCCGCAGCGCTTCTATTCCTTCCGCCGCTCGGTGCACGAGCGCGAGGCGGATTACGGCCGGTTGATTTCGGCGATCCGGCTCTGATCGCCGTTTCGGAAACAAACGCCCTGCGCCCCTGAAATTGTCCGCGCTTCGTCAAAAAGGCGCCCCAATCTCGGGTCATGGTCTGAGCAAGGCCGCAGGCAGGCACCTGTGGCGACAGGCAAGAAAAGACCGAGCAGGAGCAGTACCATGAAAAAGCAGAGCCGTTTCATCAAGTCGGCCGTCGCAACCGCCAAGTCGGTGGAGATGGAGCTTCCCTGGGCGCGCGGTGCGCGCCGGGAAGCCGCCATCGCCCGCCGCAAGGGGCAGGAGCCGGTTCTCAAGCGGGCCTGAATCCCGCACCCGATTCGCCGCGGTTTCGGCCAGATCTGCCGAATTGGTATCGAAATCGGTGACAATCTTTGATGAACCGCCGGATTGACCGCGTGAAATCGGTCAAATCCGGTTAAATTTTGACAGACCCGGGGCATTGGGTCCTATTTGTCATCATTCGTATCGCAACAGTCCTTCTGTTGTTGTTGGTGGGGGCCAACACGGTTGTGACCAGTCCTTTAAGGGGTGTTCACGTGTCCAGTCTTAACCAGTCCTTCCCGTCTGTTTCCCGGTCGGTCTCCCTTCAGATTCCCCGCAAGCCCGCGCCGGCCCGTGCCGAGCGCCCGCGCCGCAGCTCGGCCTTGATGCGCAAGTACGAGGCCTCGGCGCTGATGCCGGACCTCTCGATCTCCTTCAAAAGCCACGTGGCGCCCGCGACGCCGCTGTTCGAAGAGGCCTGCACGGCCTTTGCGCGCGGCACCCTGATCCCCACGGTCCGCGGCCCGATCGCCATCGAGGACCTGCTGCCCGGCGATTACGTCGAAAGCAGCCTCGGGGCGCAGCCGGTCACCTGGATCGGCTCGACCACCTATGTGCCCGGCATTCCCGACGACGCGACCACGCTGGCCTCGCTGTCGCGGATCACCTCGGACAGCTTCGGTCCCGGTCGCCCGATGGTCGACGTGCTGGTCGGCCCGGCGGCGCATATGGTGATGCGCCGCGACCGGCTGAAATCGCTGATCGGCAAGGAAAAGGTGCTGGTGCCGGTGGCAGATTTCGCCGATGGCGACCGCATCGTCGAGGTGACGCCGGTCGGCTCGGTCCAGCTCTACCACTTCATGCTTGGCCGCCACGCCACCATCCGCATCGGCGGCATCGAGATGGAAACCTACCATCCCGGCAAGGCCGTCACCCGCCCGATGGGCGACGGGGCCTGTGCGCTGTTCCTGTCGATGTTCCCGAATGTCGAGCGGCTTCAGGATTTTGGCGAGCTCAGCCTCACGCGTACCACGCGCGAGGTGATCGACAGTCTGACCTCTCTCTGACGCTCGGAGGTGGAAGCCTCAGGCGGAGCGGCTCAGCCGCTCCTCCAGCACGTCGAACGGCACGCCGGGCTCGTCCTTGGCGCCGCGGATCACCAGCGAGGTCTTCACGCTGCCGACATTGTCGGCGGTGAGCAGCTCTCCGGTCAGGAAGCTCTGGAAGGTCGACAGATCCGGCGCCACGCATTTCAGGATGAAATCGACCTCGCCGTTGAGCATATGGCACTCGCGCACCAGCGGCCAGTTGCGGCAGCGCTCCTCGAAGGCGCGCAGATCGACCTCGGCCTGGCTCTGCAGGCCGACCGAGGCGAAGACCTGAACCTCGAAGCCCAGCTCGCGCGGATCGACATCGGCGTGGTAGCCGCGGATGAAGCCCTGTTCCTCGAGCGTGCGCACCCGGCGCAGGCAGGGAGGGGCGGAGATCCCGACACGTTTGGCGAGCTCGACATTGGTCATGCGGCCATCGGCCTGCAGCTCCGCCAGAATCTTGCGGTCGATCGGATCGAGCCGGTTCCCGGGCATCGTCATACCTCTTCTGATTTCGCGATTGTTATACCACCCCGGCGGCGCGGCGCAATAAAGTTTCACTTTTGCGAAAGAATATTAAGTCCTCATACGCGGAGGCGCCGCATTATGCATCGTGACACTGTCAGGTTGGTTGGCCCGTTCCGGCGGCTGGTGGCGCGAACATCGGTTCGGCTCCGGTCGTCGGTGCGGTCCGGGGGCCTTATGCCGCGGCGCGGCGGGAACGGCAAGCGCCGCCCGTCGGGGCGGGCCGGGGCTTTCGCTGCCGGGGCAAGGCGACTATATGAGCGCGAAACGCTTTGTCCGAGGATTGCCCAATGTCCGATACCCGCCACACCAAGGTCCTGATCATCGGCTCCGGCCCGGCCGGCTACACCGCCGGTGTCTACGCCTCGCGCGCCATGCTCGAACCAATCCTCGTGCAAGGGCTCGAGCCGGGCGGCCAGCTCACCACCACCACCGAGGTCGAGAACTGGCCCGGCCACACAGAGGTGCAGGGCCCCGAGCTGATGGTCAACATGGAAGCGCACGCGCGCGCCATGGGCACCGAGATCATCGGTGACATCATCACCTCGCTCGAGCTCGACAAGCGGCCCTTCGTGGCGCATGGCGACAGCGGCACCACATACACCGCCGACGCGGTGATCCTCGCCACCGGCGCGCGCGCCAAGTGGCTGGGGCTCGAGTCGGAGGAGGCCTACAAGGGCTTCGGCGTCTCGGCCTGCGCCACCTGTGACGGCTTCTTCTACCGCGGCCAGGAGATCGTGGTGGTCGGCGGCGGCAACACCGCCGTGGAAGAGGCGCTCTTCCTCACCAACTTCGCCAGCAAGGTGACCCTGATCCACCGCCGCGATGAACTGCGCGCCGAGAAGATCCTGCAGGATCGCCTGCTCAAGCACGAGAAGATCGTGCCGCTCTGGCACCACGCGCTTGAAGAAGTGGTGGGCGAGGACAGCCCCAAGGGCGTCACCGCCGTGCGGGCCAAGAACGTGCAGACCGGCGAGATCACCGAGATTCCCTGCAAGGGCGTGTTCATCGCCATCGGTCACGCGCCGGCCAACGAGCTGGTGAAAGATGTGCTCGAGACCCACATGGGCGGCTACGTGAAGACCCAGCCCGACAGCACCGCGACCTCGATCCCCGGCGTTTTCGCTGCCGGCGACCTGACCGACCACAAGTACCGCCAGGCGGTGACCAGCGCCGGCATGGGCTGCATGGCGGCGCTCGAGGCCGAGCGCTGGCTCGCCGAGCAGGGCGTCGACGAGGGCAAGGACGTGTCCGAGCCGCTGGGCTATGGGGCCGAGAACCCGGTCGCTGGCTAAGCCTCTCGCAAGGCGATCGAAATTCCCGAAGGGCGTGCCCATGGCGCGCCCTTCGTCGTTCTCGGGGCCGCCCGCTTTTGCGCAACGGGTGCCGCAAATTTCGGCGAAAATGCGCGGAGGGGATACTTTTTCCTTTCCCGAGGCGTGCGGCTGTGCGATGCGTTCATCCGTGAACACACTTTGAGTCGTCCCTTTATGTCCGCGCCTGGTGCAAAACCGATTACCGATGAAGAAGGCCCGCTGTTTCGGCTTCTGCGTCACGTCGATCAGGCGCCGCATGCCTCCCAGCGGGAAATCTCGTCAGCCATCGGCGTGTCGCTCGGGCGTCTCAATGCACAGCTTCGGGCCGCAGCCGAAGCCGGGTTCATCACCATCAGCGAACGTTCAGGGCCGGACCGGCGCCAGCGCTTCGCTTATTCCCTGACTTCGCGCGGTGCGGCTGAAAAGGCCCGGCTCACGGACCGCTTTCTGGCGCGCAAGTTCCTCGAGTATCAGGCGCTTCACGCCGAACTGACCGGGACCGCCAGCGGCTACGTTCCCTTCACTAACAGGACCAGATTTATGCAGAACAATCTCGCTCCCATTCCCGAGCTCTACGTCTCGTATGACAGCGCGCAGAAGCTCAAGGTCGAAGCCGGCGAGCTGGCCTCGCACGACCTGACCCCGCGCCAGATCTGCGACCTCGAGCTGCTGATGAACGGCGGCTTCTACCCGCTCAAGGGCTTCCTGTCGGAAGAAGACTACAACGGTGTGGTCGACGACATGCGTCTGGCCGACGGCACCCTGTGGCCGATGCCGATCACCCTCGACGTCAAGGAAGACTTCGCCGACAAGATCGAGATCGGTCAGGACATCGCCCTGCGCGATCAGGAAGGCGTGATCCTCGCCACCATGACCGTCACCGACAAGTGGGAGCCGAACAAGTCGAAGGAGGCCGAGAAGGTCTTCGGCGCCGATGACGATGCGCATCCCGCGGTCAACTACCTGCACAACACCGCCGGCAAGATCTATCTCGGCGGCCCGGTGACCGGCATCCAGCAGCCGGTCCACTACGACTTCCGCGCCCGCCGCGACACCCCCAACGAGCTGCGCGCCTATTTCCGCAAGCTCGGCTGGCGCAAGGTGGTGGCGTTCCAGACCCGCAACCCGCTGCACCGCGCGCACCAGGAGCTGACCTTCCGCGCCGCTCGTGAATCGCAGGCCAACCTGCTGATCCACCCGGTCGTCGGCATGACCAAGCCGGGCGACGTCGATCACTTCACCCGCGTGCGCTGCTACGAGGCCGTGCTCGACAAGTACCCGGCCTCGACCACCTCGATGTCGCTGCTGCCGCTCGCCATGCGCATGGCCGGCCCCCGCGAGGCGGTCTGGCACGGTCTGATCCGCAAGAACTACGGCGTGACCCACTTCATCGTCGGCCGCGACCACGCCGGCCCCGGCAAGAACTCCGCCGGCGAGGACTTCTACGGTCCCTACGACGCGCAGGAGCTGTTCAAGGCGCATGAGGAAGAGATGGGCATCGAGATGGTGCCGTTCAAACACATGGTCTATGTCGAAGAGCGCGCCCAGTACGAGCCCGCCGACGAGATCGCCGACAAGGACAGCGTCAACATCCTGAACATCTCGGGCACCGAGCTGCGCCGTCGTCTTCAGGAAGGCCTCGAGATCCCCGAGTGGTTCTCGTTCCCCGAGGTGGTCGCCGAGCTGCGCCGCACCAAGCCGCCGCGGTCGAAGCAGGGCTTCACCGTGTTCTTCACCGGCTTCTCGGGCTCGGGCAAGTCGACCATCGCCAACGCTCTGATGACCAAGCTGATGGAAATGGGCGGCCGTCCGGTGACGCTGCTCGACGGCGACATCGTCCGCAAGAACCTCAGCTCCGAGCTGGGCTTCTCGAAGGAGCACCGTGACCTCAACATCCGCCGCATCGGCTATGTGGCGTCCGAGATCACCAAGAACGGCGGCATCGCGATCTGCGCCCCCATCGCGCCCTACGCGACCACCCGTCGTGCCGTGCGCGAGGATATCGAGCAGTTCGGTGCCTTCATCGAGGTCCACGTCGCGACCACCATCGAGGAATGCGAGCGCCGTGACCGCAAGGGCCTCTACAAGCTGGCCCGCGAAGGCAAGATCAAGGAGTTCACCGGCATCTCCGACCCCTACGACGTTCCGGCCAACCCGGAGCTGCGGGTCGAGACCGAGGGCACCGATGTCGACAACTGCGCGCATCAGGTGATCCTGAAGCTCGAGAGCATGGGCCTGATCGCCGGCCACTGAGCCGCGACCACGCCAAGGACAGGGGCCACGCGCGACACCGCGCGTGGCCCTTTTGTTTGCGGGACCGGCCGGGCCGCGCGCAGCGCGACGCCCGGGCACGTTTGCTCCGGCCGCACGATGGGCTATCCTCGGGGCAGACCGGAACGAAAGGCAGCCGCGCCATGAAACTCTTCATCATTCTCATCGCCGCCGTGGTGACGGTGGCCGGCGTCGCCCAGGCCGCGCGCAATCATGGCCGCCCGGGCGAGACATCTGCAGACGAGCACGCGACCGGCGCCCAGCAGGGCGGGGGTGAGCGTTACGCGATGAGCATGGGGCGCCCGAATGCCCTGACCCCGGGCGAGCAGCAGCAGGTGGTCTTCCTGCTGCCGGGCACCGACCCCGCCAGCATCCCGCCCGAGAAATGGGGCCAGGTGCGCACCATTCTCTACGGAAACTTCAGCGACGCCGACAAGAAGACCCGGCTGAGAAACCTCCTCCGGCGCTGACGCGCGTCCTCGGTGCGGGAGCAGTCGCTGCGCCATGAACCTTGCTCTCACCTTGTGGCCCTGACCTCGCCCCGATGCGGAACACGCCGGAGCCGCCATGGTCGATGTCACCACCTGGGGCTGGTGTCAGCCCGGGCTCTATCCGGGCTGAGCGGCGTATCGGTGAGCCCGGCGGGCGATGTCACCTTCCTTTTGCGCGATGCGGGCGGTCGACGCGGCGCGCCGTGCAGCATAGAAGATGGGCAGACCCCGGCCCGGCGCGCCTTGCGTCCGGCCCTCCCTCGAGCCACGGACACCCGCCATGCTGACCCTGCCCAACGACCGCCTGATCACGGCGCAGATCCTGCCCGCCTGCCTGCCCGAGGACGGCGTGGGGCGCATCATCGGCGCGCTGGCCCACGCGCTGCCCGCCATCGCGGCGCGGCTGGCGGCGGGCAAGCTGCCGGGCGACCCGGCGGAGCTGGTGGGCAACAACGAGAGCGGCGATGCGCAGAAGGCGCTCGACGTGGGCGCGCATGACCACATTCTGGCCGAGCTGCATGGCTGCGGCGTGCGTCACATGCTCTCGGAAGAGGCCGAGGAGGTCGAGACGCTGGATCCCGACGGGCTCTACGACATCGCCATCGACCCGATCGACGGCTC
>NZ_JBYNAH010000390.1:0-2068 GCF_059781815.1 Salipiger sp.
AGAATACCTATCGTGGTCTTGTGTCCATGCACCCAAAAGCCAAGGACAGCCGCAATTACACCCAGTGTGACAGCTTGCTGATCGGCGACAAGTGCGGCGCCCACACGGTTCCGTATATCGAGGTCAAGAACAACTCCTCGCGCTGCGAGCACGAGGCCACCACCTCCAAGGTCGATGACGACCAGCTGTTCTACTGCCGCCAGCGCGGCATGGACGAGGAAGAGGCCGTGGCGCTGGTGGTGAACGGCTTCTGCAAGGAAGTGCTGCAGGCGCTGCCGATGGAGTTCGCCATGGAAGCGCAGGCGCTGGTCGCCATCTCGCTCGAAGGTTCGGTGGGCTGACATTGGGCACGGGTGGGCCGCAGGCCCACCCTCTCGGGAGAGATCGCAGATGATCCAGCAACTCGCCATCCAGTCGCTCGGCGCCGGCATCGGTGTCTTCATCGGCGTGCTGATCGGGCTTGGCATCCGCAAGCGCAAGGGCAAGACCGAGGGCCTTCTGGGCGGCTCGGTCCTGCTCACCGCGAGCGCGGCGGCAGGGCTCGCCATGCTCGTCATGATGGCGATGAAGTACTTCACCGCCGTCTGAGTTTTGACCTGCAAGGGGCTGAAGAGAAACGATGATCGTGACCACGACCAACAGCATCGAGGGCCATCGCATCACCGCCTACAAGGGCGTGGTGGTTGGCGAGGCGATCATGGGTGCCAACGTGGTGCGCGATCTCTTCGCCTCGGTGACCGACATCGTCGGCGGCCGCTCGGGCGCCTATGAGCGCAAGCTGCAGGACGCCCGCGAGGTCGCCTTCAGCGAGCTCGAACAGCGCGCGGCCGCAGTGGGTGGCAATGCCGTGGTGGGCGTCGATATCGACTACGAGGTGGTCGGCAACTCGATGCTCATGGTCTCGGCCTCCGGCACGGCGGTGGTGATCGAGTGAGCACGACCGCGCCCATAACGCGCCCGGAGCTGACCATGCCCGAGCCCGAGGCCGCGCTGCTGCGCGAGACCTATGGTCGTTGCGAGGTGATCCTCGAATACGGCACCGGCGGCTCGACCGTGGTGGCCTCGGAAGTGCCGGGGCGCACCGTCTTCGCGGTGGAGAGCGACCGGGACTGGGCGCAGATGATGCGGCGCTGGTTTGCCGAGAACCCGCCGGCCGAGGGCACCGAGATCGACGTCATCTGGTCGGATATCGGCGCCACCAAGGAGTGGGGCCACCCGGTCGACGACAGCGAGTGGCGACGCTGGATGCGCTACCCGCTCGAGGTCTGGGAGCTGCCCGAGTTCCGTCAGCCCGACGTGGTGCTGGTGGACGGGCGCTTTCGCGAGGGCTGCGCGCTGGCCGCGGCCTTCCTGTCCAAGAAACCGCTGACGCTGCTCTTCGACGACTACGCGCAGCGCAAGCACTATCACAAGGTCGAGGAGTTCCTCGGCCGCCCCGAAATGACCGGCCGCATGGCCCGGTTCGAAATCACCCCGCAGCCGTTCCCGGCGGAGCGCCTGCTGCGGATCATGCAATTGACGATGCGGCCCTGAGGCCGGAAAGAGGAAGATCGGCCCGCGGCCGACAGGAGAAAAACATGCTGGAAATCAAAAACCTGCAAGTGAAACTTGAAGAAGAGGACAAGCAGATCCTCAAGGGCGTCGACCTCACCGTCGAGGCCGGCAAGGTGCACGCCATCATGGGCCCGAACGGCTCGGGCAAGTCGACCCTGTCCTATGTGCTCTCGGGCAAGGACGGCTACGAGGTCACCGGCGGTTCGGCCGAGCTCGAAGGCGAGGACCTGCTCGACATGGAGCCCGAAGAGCGCGCCGCGGCGGGCCTTTTCCTGGCGTTCCAGTACCCGGTGGAGATCCCCGGCGTCGGCAACATGACCTTCCTGCGCACCGCGGTGAACAGCCAGCGCAAGGCGCGCGGCGAGGAAGAGATGAACTCGACCGAGTTCCTCAAGGTCGTCCGCGAGAAGGCCAAGAGCCTCAAGATCGACGCCGAGATGCTGAAGCGCCCGGTCAACGTCGGCTTCTCCGGCGGTGAGAAGAAGCGCAACGAGATCCTGCAGATGGCGATGCT
>NZ_JBYNAH010000209.1:0-9323 GCF_059781815.1 Salipiger sp.
CCGACATCGGTCATCAGCGCCTCGCCGGGGCCGTTCACCACGCAGCCGATGATCGACAGCGACATCGGCGTCTTGATGTGCTCAAGCCGCTCTTCCAGCGCCTCGACGGTCTTGATCACGTCAAAGCCCTGCCGGGCGCAGGACGGGCAGGAGATGATGTTGACGCCGCGATGGCGCAGGCCGAGCGACTTGAGGATCTCGTAACCGACCTTGACCTCTTCGACCGGATCGGCCGAGAGCGAGACGCGCAGCGTGTCGCCGATGCCCATCCACAGGAGCTGGCCGAGGCCGATGGCGCTCTTGATGGTGCCCGAGGTCAGGCCGCCGGCCTCGGTGATGCCGAGGTGGATCGGCTTGTCGGTGACTTCGGCCAGGCCCATGTAGGCGGCGGAGGACAGGAACACGTCGGACGCCTTCACCGAGATCTTGAACTCGTGGAAATCGTTGTCCTCGAGGATGCGGATATGATCGAGCGCGCTCTCGACCATGGCGTCGGGGCACGGCTCGCCGTATTTCTCCAGCAGATGCTTCTCGAGCGAGCCGCCATTCACCCCGATGCGCATCGAGCAGCCGTGATCGCGGGCGGCGGCGATGACCTCGCGCACCCGCGCCTCGCTGCCGATATTGCCGGGGTTGATGCGCAGGCAGGCGGCGCCGGCCTCGGCGGCCTCAATGCCGCGCTTGTAGTGGAAATGGATGTCGGCGACGATCGGCACCGGGCTTTCGCGCACGATCTCCTTCAGCGCTTTCGCGCTGTCCTCGTCGGGGACCGAGACCCGCACGATATCGGCCCCGGCCTCGGCGGCGCGCTGGACCTGCTCCACCGTCGCCTTCACGTCGGTGGTGATGGTGTTGGTCATGGTCTGGACCGAAATCGGCGCATCGCCCCCCACAGGCACATTGCCCACCATGATCCGGCGCGACTTGCGCCGCTCGATGTTGCGCCAGGGACGGATCGGGTTGTGGCTCATGCCGCAAGGCTCCTCGAGACAGGGGGTTCGCGTGCGGCCATACCTAATGCCGCGAGCGACCTGAGACCAGAGACGATTGCGTGAAACCTTCAGGTCCCCCCTGCCCCGGCGACCGTTTCAGTCGGGGACAGGGTCAGGCGCAGAGCGGATCAGTCAGCGACGGGCGCTGCGCTGTTGAGTTCGGCCACCACGCGCTCGAGATCGGCGTCACGCGTGATGTCGGCGACCTGGTAGCTCGAGGTCAGGTTGTCGACCGAGAGCGCGAGGTTCGAGGTCACCGCGCCGGTATCGCCGGCCGGGCCGTAGGTCTGGCCGTTCACGGCGAAGTAGACCGCGCCGGACTCGCCCACCCGCAGGGTGGCCGGATCCTCGGTGCTGGGCAGCTCGAAGGTATCGCCGGCGCGCATCGTCGCCTCGTAGATCACCGAGCCGTCGGCGGCGCGCACCCGCACCCAGGCGGTGCGCACGGCGATCATCGTCACGCCCGGGGCGCTGTCTTCAAGCACCTTGGGCTGGCCAGGCTCGCCCTGCGGTTGCGCCGCGGCGAACTGGGTCATGTCATCCATGATGCGCTGCAGATCGCCGTCGCTGGTCACGTCGGCGGGGCTGTAGGCGGCAGCAATCAGCTCGGGCTGCAGCGACAGGTCGCGGGTCACCGTGCCGGTGGGACCGGCGGGGCCGTAGGTCTGGCCGTTCACGGCGAAGTAGACCGCGCCGGATTCGCCGACATTGAGCTTCGGATCGGTCTGGCCCGCAGGCACAGCCCAAGTCTCGCCGGCATCCATCACGCGCTCGAAAAGCACGCTGCCATCGTCGCCGCGCACGCGCACCCAGGCCGGGCGCACGGCGACCAGCGTCATCTGTCCCGGGAGGCCGAGCTTCGGAGCGGCCTGCGTGGCCTCGGCGACCAGACGCTCGGAGCCATCGGGCGCGGCAACCGGCGCCGGCGGCACGGTGCCGCGCTGCGCGAAGACGCCGACCGTGGCAGGATCGAGCGAGGAAATCGGAGCATCCCGGGCCACGAGGACCGGCACGTCGAGCGCTTGCGGACGGTAGAGACGATCCAGCGCCTCGGCACCCGGGGGCGAGAAGGCCCCGACGCCATCGGCCTGCGCCACCACATCGTCTCCGCCGACCTCTTCCGTCACCGGCGCGACCGCGCCGTCGAGCGGATCGAGCTCGCTCAGCACCACCGGGGTCTGATCCACCGGGGCGAGCTGCACGCGCTGCACCTCGCGCAGGACCGCCCAGCCGCCATAGCCGATGCCACCGATCAGCGCGACCAGCACCAGCATCGAGGCCACGGCGCCGGGCTCGATGCGCGACAGCAGGCTGTCGCCGGCGGGCACGAACGGCATGCGCGGCTCGGCAAAGGGATCGCGCGCGGCGGGGCGCGGCGCTTCGGACTTGACGTAGTTCGGCTTGCGGATGGTCGAGGCGTTTTCCGACATGCCGTGGGCGACGGAGAAGCCGCTTTCGGCGCAGAATTCCTGGAAGCACTCGTCCGGATCCATGCCGAGATAGCGGGCATAGGAGCGGACGTAGCCGGCGATGAAACCGGGCGTGTCGAAGGCGGAGGGATCGCAATTCTCGATCGCGGCGATGTAGCTCGCCTTGATCCTCAGCTCGCGCTGGACGTCGAGAAGAGACTTGCCCATCGTTGCGCGTTCACCGCGCATGACATCGCCAAGTCGCAGTGCAAAATCGTCAAATCCGCGCGGGCCATCGTCTTCGACAACCTCGTCCGGCCTACGTGAGGATTTCCGCCCGATCATGCGTTCAACCTAAAAATTGGTGCTGTCCCAGCTCGCCTGTCCACTCACGCTTTCGCGATTCGCTTCGCGTGTTTTATTAGGACTACGTTAGCACATCACAACTGCTTTTACAGAGATTCGGCGGGTTATGAGCGTGGTTCTGCGCAAGCCCGCCCGTGCATCGTGCACATCGCCCAACGATCCAAGCCGCGCCGAAGTTCCTCTATCTCTTCACGAATCCCGCTCGACGAATTCTCCTTCGACGCGCGGAGATCCTGCATCGGAATGGTAAAAGATAAATAAAACCCTCCCGACCAATCCGACCGGGAGGGTTTCGTCATTCTGTCGCGTCGCCGGGACCGGCCGTGACCGGATCCGCCTGGGGTCAGGCGCTGAGCTCCTGCCGGTTCAGCGCGCAATGCGACCACAGAGCGTCGAGCGCGCGCACCAGCTTGTCCATCTCGTCGGGGCCGTGCACCGGCGAGGGGGTGAAGCGCAGACGCTCGGTGCCGCGCGGCACGGTGGGGAAGTTGATCGGCTGGACATAGATGCCATAGCCGTCGAGCAGCATGTCCGAGAGCTGCTTGGTGTGCACCGGGTCGCCGACGATCACCGGCACGATGTGGCTGCCATGATCGATGATCGGCAGGCCCATGCCCTTGAGGCGGGTCTTGAGGATCCGGGCCTGGGTCTGGTGCTTGTCGCGCAGAGCCTGATCCTGCTTGAGATGGGCGATCGAGGCCGCCGCCCCGGCCGCAACCGCCGGCGGGATCGAGGTGGTGAAGATGAAGCCCGGCGCGTAGGAGCGCACCGCGTCGCACATCTTTTCGCTCGCCGCGATGTAGCCGCCGAACACGCCGAAGGCCTTGCCCAGCGTGCCGTTGATGATGTCGATGCGATGCGCCAGCCGGTCGCGCTCGGCGACACCGCCGCCGCGCGGGCCGTACATGCCCACCGCGTGCACCTCGTCGAGATAGGTCAGCGCGCCCACCTCTTCGGCAAGGTCGCAGATCTCGGCGATGGGGCCGAAATCGCCATCCATCGAGTAGACCGATTCAAAGGCGATGAGCTTCGGCGCGCGCGGGTCGTCGGCGGCGATCAACTCGCGCAGATGGTCGACGTCGTTGTGGCGGAAGATCCGCTTGGCGCCGCCGTTGCGCTTGATGCCCTCGATCATCGAGGCGTGGTTGAGCTCGTCGGAATAGATGATCAGGCCGGGGAACAGCTTGGGCAGGGTCGAGAGCGTGGCGTCGTTGGCGATATAGGCCGAGGAGAAGACCAGAGCCGCTTCCTTGTCATGCAGATCCGCCAGCTCTGCCTCGAGCCGCTTGTGATAGACCGTGGTGCCCGAGATGTTGCGGGTGCCGCCCGAGCCCGCGCCGGTGGCGTCGATGGCCTCGTGCATCGCGCTCAGCACCGCCGGGTGCTGGCCCATGCCAAGATAGTCGTTGCCGCACCAGACGGTGATCGCCTGCTCGGAGCCGTCAGCCTTGCGCCATGTGGCGTGCGGGAACTGGCCCTTCTTGCGTTCGATATCGATGAAGGTGCGGTAGCGGCCTTCCTCGTGCAGACGGTTCAGGGCTTCGTCGAGCTTCGCGGTGTAATCCACCGGCATCTCCTCCTTCGCTTTGGCCACGTCGTTGCAGGCTGCGCGGCGTCTGGTCGGCGGGGCCCGCCGCATTCACGTTCGTGAATGGATAACGCTCACAGTGCATCCTGTCCACGGTTTAGAAAGAGACTAAGAGTCGCGGCCTTGATTTGCATCAAGACTTTGGGATGGTCTTCCGGCGCCGTCTCTCGCCAAGCGCCGGAGTCGGGCACGAAGATACCGCCCAAATGCAGCAATTCAAGCGCGTTCCGCGAAAGACCCGGTGCCAGCAGGCAAACCGGGACACCATGCCACGGCGACATCATATTCACAAAATGATATATAAAAGATGCACCACAGGTGCCCGATAGAGACTATGAGAGGAGACCGAGCAGCATGAAGCAGATCACGCCACTCGCACTTGCCGTCATCGCCCTGACCGGCAGCGCGAGCGTTCTTGCGGCGGGCCACGCGAATCCGTGGGCCGATGACCTGAGCGAGGTTCTGCAGAAGAACCACGACACCAACCAGGCCAAGAGCGCCGACACGCCCGGCGAAGACGAGATGCGCGGGGTCATGTCCCGCAACGCATATGGCAAGACCAGCGGCAACGCCGCCGAGACCGCCAGTGGCAACGACGGCAGCGGCCCGCGTGACGGTTCCGGAAGTCACGGCTTCGGCAAGCGCTGACCCTGCCGGCCGGGGCGCCCCTCCCGCGCCCCGGCCCCTCTCTCTCCCGAAAGGTAAGGTTTCTCATACTCGCCAGACAACTGTGGCGGGTGCACCCTGATGACATTGATAAAGTCCGTGGAGGCCGCCCGGGTGGCGCCACACCCTAATTTGATAGTGGATTTTCGAAGGTCATTTCATGTGGAGCCTGACCCTCCCCCCGTTTTCTGCCCCGGCGCTCGTGCTTGGCACCGCCGCGGGCTACGCGCTTGCCACCGTCGGCATGAAGCTCTCGGCACAAGGCCACATCCCCGTCGGCCTCGCCCTCGCCATTGCGGGCTTCCTTGCGGCCCTGCTCTCCGAGATCCTTCTGATGCGCCGGGCCGAGCTGTCGGTGGTTTATCTCGCCATCATCGCCGCCGAGACGCTGCTGGTGCTGGCCTATGCCAGCTGGATCGGCGAAGGGCTGAGCCTGAGGCAGGCGTTCGGCGCGGCGATGGTGCTGGCAGGGCTGGCGGTGGTGGCCGTCTGAGCGCCTGCTCTGGACAGTACGGACGGCGCTGATAGGGTCGCGCCGAACCCATCTCCCCACAGCCACAGGAGCCCATGGCATGTCCCTCGACGCCGTTCTCGCCCGCATCGACAGCGATCTTCCCGCCGCAACCGATCGTCTGCTCGAGCTTCTCCGCATCCAGTCGATCTCGACCGACCCGGCCTACAAGGCCGAGTGCGACAAGGCCGCCGACTGGCTGGTGGCGGATCTGCAGTCGATCGGCGTGCGCGCCGAGAAGCGCGCCACCCCGGGCCACCCGATGGTGGTGGGCCATGTGGACGGCCCCGGCCCGCATGTGCTGTTCTACGGCCATTATGATGTGCAGCCGGTCGATCCGCTGACCCTCTGGGATCGCGATCCCTTCGATCCCGCCATCGAAGAGACCCCAAAGGGCAAGGTGATCCGCGGCCGCGGCGCCTCGGACGACAAGGGCCAGCTGATGACCTTCATCGAGGCCTGCCGCGCCTGGAAGGCCGAGCACGGCACCCTGCCCTGCAAGATCACCTTCTTCCTTGAAGGCGAGGAAGAGAGCGGCTCGCCGTCGCTGGTGCCGTTCATGAAGGAGAACGCCGAGGAGCTGAAGGCCGAGATCGCGCTGATCTGCGACACCGGCCTGTTCCAGTCCAAGACCCCGGCAATCATGACCATGCTGCGCGGCCTGCTGGGCGAGGAACTGACCATCACCGGCCCCGACAAGGATCTGCACTCGGGCATGTATGGCGGCATCGCCATGAACCCCGCCCGCGTGCTCACCAAGATCCTCGGCGGGCTCTTCGACGAGAACGGCGTGATCCAGGTGCCCGAGCTTTATGAAGGCGTTCCGGCGCTCTCGGATGAGCTCAAGGCGCAGTGGGAGGGGCTCGGCTTCGATGCCAAGGGCTTCCTCGGCGATGTCGGGCTGTCGATCCCGGCAGGCGAGAGCAGCGTCACCCCGCTCGAGATGATCTGGGCCCGCCCCACCGCCGAGATCAACGGCATCTGGTCGGGCTATACCGGCGACGGCTTCAAGACCGTGCTGCCCTCCGAGGCCCATGCCAAGATCAGCTTCCGCCTCGTCGGCACGCAGGACCCGCAGGCGATCCGCAAGAACTTCCGCGCCTGGGTCGAGGCGCAGCTGCCCGCCGACTGCAAGATCGCCTGGAAGGACCACAGCTGCTCGCCAGCCTCGCAGATGTCGACCGAGCATCCGGGCTTCGAGGCGGCACGCAAGGCGCTGTCGGACGAATGGCCCGATCCGGCGGCCTATGCAGGCTGCGGCGGCTCGATCCCGATCGCCGGCTACTTCAAGACCATCCTCGACATGGATGCCATGCTTGTGGGCTGGGGCAAGGATGACGACCAGATCCATTCGCCCAACGAGAAGTACGACCTCGAAAGCTATCACAAGGGTATTCGGAGCTGGGCGCGGATCCTCGACGCTATGTCGGCCTGACGACAGAAGGACAACCTGAGGGGGATTCGACAGAATCAAACTTCCCCCTCAGGGACTTCTGTGACGCCCGGAATTGCGTGAACGTGTCAGGATTGACAGCCTCTCGCCACAAAGTTGTCCAACTTCGCCAGAATCCCGGGAAATCCCGTAAAACTCTCAAAAAAATTCCGTTTTCAAATCCCGGTCCAGCCGTAATCGGCGCACGAAAATGCCATGATTGATTTCTAGCCTACCCTTAAGGATAGGAAAGGCCCCCATGAGGGTCAGCCTTCTCCCAAAAAGACGATCTGAAGGGTCAAGGAACGGAACATGAGAAACTACACGTTTCGCAAGATGACGCAGCAGGACTTCCAGGCACGGGTCAAGCGCATCGACCCCGAATACTATAACCATGGCGAGGTGAAGAAGACCTTCTCCTCTCCCGCGCGTCCCTTCATGTCGCTGATCATGGGGTTTGGCTGGGCCTACGTGGTGATCTCGGTCGCCCGCAACCGCAGCCATATCGAGCACAGCCTGCTTCAGGGCAACCTGCCCGCCGAATACCACGATTTCATCTTCTTCATCCTGGCCGCGCTGCTCGCCGTTTCGGCGGTGATGCTCGGCATCCACCTGTTCCGCTTTCTGATGTCGCGCCGCGCCAGCACCGGCAAGCGCAACTCCGGTGGCCTTCTGGTGGGCGCTCTCGCCGCTGGCGCGCTGGTCTACACCCCCGCCAGCGTCTTCGATGCCGGCCTCGGGATGATCGACCAGAACTCGCGCTCGCTGATCATGGCGGCCTCGAGCAACGTCAACGTCGATTTCGCCTCGGTCTCCTTCGTCTCGTCGAACGGCCTGAACTGAGCCATCGCTTGACGCGGCCCCGCCGCCGCGCTTCCCTGCGGGCATGAGCACGCAGCCTCCGACGCCGCCCGAGACCCGGACCGCCGAGATCGACGGACACACCATCGCCTACGATATTGCCGGAGACGGCCCGCCGCTGCTTCTGCTGCACGGCTACCCGCAATGCCGCGCCCTCTGGCGCCCCCTCTTCCCCCTCCTCACCGATGCCTTCACCGTGATCGCCGCCGATCTGCGCGGCTATGGCGACAGCTGGATGCCCGACAGCGTCGAGGCCATGAGCTTTCGCAACATGGGCGCCGACATGCTGGCGCTGATGACGGCGCTCGGCTTCGAGCGCTTCCACCTTGCAGGCCACGACCGCGGCGCGCGGGTCAGCCACCGCATGGCGCTCGACGCGCCCGGGCGGCTGGCCTCGGTCTCGTTGCTCGACATCGTGCCCACCCACCACCTGCTGAGCCACTGCACGCAGGAGGTGGCGCGCGCCTATTATCACTGGTTCTTCCTCGCCCAGCCCGCGCCGTTCCCGGAAACCCTGATCGGCCACGATCCCGAGACCTATTTCGAGCGCTGCCTGCTGGGCTTCGGCAAGGCGCAGCTGTCGGATTTCGCCCCCGAGCTACTCGCCGAATACCGCCGTGCCTGGGCGCAACCGGGCGCCATCCGCGCCGGCTGCAACGATTACCGCGCCGCCATCGAGATCGATTTCCACCACGACGCCGCCGACCTTGGCCGCCAGGTCGCAGTGCCCGTGCAGGTGCTCTACGGCGCCGAAGGAGCGATGGCCCAGCTGATGGACGTGCCCGCTACCTGGGCCCACCGGCTGGAGAGGATGGAGGCGCAGGCAATCGCCGGCGGGCACTTCTTCCCCGATCAGGCCCCCGCAGAAACCGCCGCGGCGCTGCGCGCCTTCCACCTTCGGCACAGCGCCTAGAAGACCCCGCTGAAGCGCTCCGGCAGCAGGTATTGCTGGTCGTAATCCGGCCGGTCGAACTGCCAGTAGCCGGTTTCGCCCCGCGCCTTCCAGCTGCGCTTCATGCGCTTGCGCACCCAGCCGAGGTCGAACCCGTCCTGCATCGGCAGCGCCGCAAATCCCTCGAAGACCGCGCGATCCTCGCCCCGCGCCTCGGCGAACCAGTGCCGCCCGATGGCGGCCTCCTTCACGCCCACGCCCACCTCTTCTGTCACCGCGTTGCGGCGGTTCATCGTTTCGACATAGGTGCCAAAATCGCAGAACTTCAGGTGAAACAGGTAGAGCGGGTCCGGCGTGAAGAGCTTCGACGCCTGGGTGAAATGCCCGCCCCGTGCGATCTTGGTGCCAAGCGAGAGCACGCAGGGCTTGGAGTAATGTGGCGCCAGCCGCACGTGCCGGCGCGGCCCGAGGATGCGGTCTTCGATCGGCGTGTCCTCGCGGTCGATGCGATGGATCACCTCGAGCCCCAGCGGTGTCAGCACCCGCCGCAGCGGCTGCTCGGCGAGATACTCGACCAGCCCGCGCCCCTCCGCCGCCTCGGCGAGC
>NZ_JBYNAH010000210.1:0-9308 GCF_059781815.1 Salipiger sp.
CAGCGCTGCCTCGTCCTCGAAGGAATCATGCGCGAAGAGCTTCACCGTCTTGATGTTGGTGACGGTGTCGACGAGCTGGCCCGTCACCATCGCCCGCGCCGCCGCCCGCGCCTTGGACCGGATCCGGATGCGCGGCATGAAGTAACGCAGCAAGAGCCCGTAGACCACGACCCAGAGCACCAGCCCGATGGCAATGCGCCAGTCGATCGCGCCGACGAGAAGGATCGAGCCCGCCACCGAGGCCAGCGCGAAGAGCATCGCCTGCACCACCTCGGAGACCACGTCGTTGAGCGCGCGGGCGGTCTGCATCTCCTTCTGCGAAATGCGCCCGGCGAAATCGTTGTCGAAGAAGGTCACCGAATGGCCGAGCGTGTAGCGGTGCACCCGGCTCAGGATCAGGTTGAACACGTTGGGCTGCATCACCACCGACTGGGTGTAGGCCGAGAGCCCGAGGATCGCCGGGCGCAGAAGAACGAAAAACAGCGCGCAGAGGATCAGGAAGGTGGCGTTCTCGCCCAGCATGGTCTCGGCACTGCCACCGAGCGCCCGGTCGATCACGTCGCCCAGCAGCTTCGCCGCGAGCACCTCGGTCACCCCGCCCAGCGCCGACAGGATCGCCGCCGGGATCAGCACCAGCCACGCGCCGCTCAGCGCCCAGCCGACGAAGCGGCCAAGGGTCTGCGGCGGCGGGGTCTCGGCGCGCGAGAACGGGTCGATGATGTCGGACAGGGTCATTGCGCTGCCTCCGTGTCTGGATCGAGGAAGCCGCCGGATTGGCGGGCCCAGAACTGCGCATATAGGCCCTGACGCTGCAAAAGCACGTCATGGCTGCCTTCCTCGACGATGCGGCCGCCATCAATCACGAGGATGCGATCCATTTGCGCGATGGTCGAAAGCCGGTGCGCGATGGCGATCACCGTCTTGCCCTCCATCATGCCGTAGAGCGTATCCTGAATCGCCGCCTCGACCTCGCTGTCGAGCGCCGAGGTGGCCTCGTCGAGCAGCAGGATCGGCGCGTCCTTTAGGATCACCCGCGCCAGCGCCACCCGCTGCCGCTGCCCGCCCGAGAGCTTCACCCCCCGTTCGCCCACATGGGCGTCATAGCCGGTGCGGCCCTGCGGATCCTGCAGTGTGAGGATGAACTCATGCGCCTGCGCCTGTTTCGCCGCGGCGATGACCTGCGCTTCGGTGGCATCGGGCCGGCCGTAAAGCAGGTTCTCGCGCACCGACCGGTGCAGCAGCGCGCTGTCCTGCTGCACCATGCCGATGGCGCGGCGCAGGCTGTCTTGCTGCACTTCAGTGATGTCCTGCCCGTCGATCAGAATGCGCCCGCTCTCGGGATCATAGAACCGCAGAAGCAGCTTCACGAGGGTCGATTTCCCCGCTCCCGAGCGCCCCACCAGCCCGATCTTCTCGCCCGGCGCGATGGTCAGCGAGATGCGGTCGAGCCCGCCGCTGTCGCGCCCGTAATGGTGGCTCAGGCCCTCGAGCCGGATCTCGCCCCGCGTCAGCGTCAGCGGCTTTGCGTCCGGCGCATCGACCAGGGTGATCGGCTGGGCAATCGTTTCCATGCCCTCGGCCACCACGCCGAGCTGGCGGAAGAAGGTGGTCAGCGCCCACATGATCCAGCCGGTCATGGCGTTGAGCCGCAGCGTCAGCGCGGTTGCCGCCGCCACCACCCCGACCGAAGCCGCACCCTGCATCCAGAGCACCAGCCCCCAGCCCACGACGCCGACGATCAGCAGCCCGTTCAGGATCACCAGGGCCACATCCATGATGGTATAGAGCCGCATTTCGCGCTGGAACGTGTCGCGCGCCTGGTCGATGGCCTCATGCGCGTAGTCGAGCTCCTGCCGGTCCTGCGCGAACATCTTCACCGAGTGGATATTGGTATAGGCATCGACCACCCGCCCATTGACGAAGCTGCGCGCATCCGAGGCCGCCTTCGAGGCCGGCCCGACCCGGCGGATCGTCCAGCGCATCAGCAGCACGTAGCCCGCGAACCAGAGCAGCAGCGGCAGCATCAGCCGCGGATCGGCATCGGCGAGCAGGACCGCCGCGCCGAGCACGTAGGCGAGCGAGAAGGTCAGCGCGTCGAAGACCTGGAACACCGCCTCGCCTGCGGCGGGCGGGGTCTGCATGATGCGGTTGGCGATGCGCCCGGCGAAATCGTTCTCGAACCAGCCGATCGACTGGCGCAGCACCTGCGCATGCGCCCGCCAGCGGATCAGCGTGCCGAAGTTCGGCATGATCGCGTTGTTGAGCACCAGCACGTCTAACGCCTGCAGGAGCGGGCGCAGGAACAGCACGAAAAGCCCCAGCGCGATCAGCGCGCCGCCATGTTGCTCCCAGACCTGCGCCGGATCGCCGGCGAGGATGTCCACCACCCAGCCCATGGCCCAGATCAGCCCGATCTCGACCAGCGCCACGACGACCGAGAGCAGCGCCGCCCAGACGAAGAGGGTCCGGAACGGGCGGGCATAGTCCATCAGGAACGGCAGCAGCCTTGTCGGCGGCCGGTCCGTCGGGGTGTAAGCCGTGTAGGGGTCTACGAGATTTTCGAAGAAGCGGAACACTGGGGAACATCCTGTCGCTTGCGGGCGCAGTCTCCCCGATTTCCTACAGGAAGACCATGACGGAAAAACTGCCCAGAGCGACGGCCATGATCCGGGTGAAGACCCGCCACGCGGTCGGCGTGGTGAGCAGGTAGGTGAGCAACGCACCGGCGCTGGTCCAGAACAGGCAGCAGACCAGGTTGATGCCGGAAAACGCGCTGCCGAGCCGCACCGCCTCCCACCACGGGCCACTGGTGCCCGGATAGGCCGAGGCCGCCGCCAGCGCCACCGCCCAGACCTTGGGATTGACCCACTGGAACAGCACCGCCTCGATCAGCGTCATCGGCCGGTCACGCTCGGCCTTGCCCCTGCGCCGGTCCGAGGTCCACAGCCCCCACGCCATGTATAGCATCCACGCGCTGGCGGCGATCTTCAGCGCCAGCTCCAGCATCGGCGCCTGCTGCAGCAGCGCCGCGATGCCGAGCCCGGTGAGCCCGGCAGTGATGCCCACGCCCAGCACCACGCCGAAAAGATGCGGCAGCGTGCGGCGGATGCCGAAACGCGCGCCGGAGGCGGTCAGCAGCACCACGTTGGGGCCGGGCGAGAACAGGCCGAAGAAGACGAAGCCGTAGAGCGGGTCGATATTCATTTGCAGGAGGTCACTTCAGAAGGTCGGCCTTGGTCAGGGTGAAGCCGGATGCGATCCAGCGCCGCTCGCGCTCGCGCAGGGCCTCGCCCAGCGCCGGGCCCTCATACTCCGGCATCAGGTCGCGCGGGCGGATCGGCAGCTTGGCCCCTGCCCCGGTGGCGATCTGCGCTTCGAGATCGTCGGCAATCGGCTGGCCGAAGCTCGCCCCGCGCAGCGCCGCGACGTCGCGGGTCATCGCCTCGCCATGGCGATAGGCGATCTCGGCATAGCCTGTGCTGGCTGATATCAGGCTCTGATACGCCTCGAGATGCCTCTGGCGCGCCTTCGAGAGCCGCAGGCTGCGCGCGTCGAAATAGCCCATCACCGCGAGCCGGCGCATCGGATCGGGCGCCAGCCCCGCGCTCTCTTCCAGCGCCACCAACGGCGCCAGCATCCGCGACGTGGCGCCGGGCAAGACCCGCGCCAGAACGCCCACCTGCTCCATCACCGCCACCGAAGGCGCCGGATCGGGGGCCGAGAGCAACCGCGTGATCTCGTGCCCGACGCGCTCGGCCGAGAGCGCCTCGAGCCCGTCGAGATTGGCGGCGATGCCCGCCAGCGCCTCGGGATCGACGCCGGCCTGCGCGTCACCATACCAGGCGTGAAAGCGGAAGAAGCGCAGGATGCGCAGGTAATCCTCGCGGATACGCTCGCCGGCATCGCGGATGAAGCGCACCCGGCGGGCCTCCAGATCCGGCAGGCCGTTCAGCGGGTCGAGCACATCACCGCGCGCGTCAGCATAGAGCGCGTTCATGGTGAAATCGCGCCGCGCCGCATCCTCGGCGATGTCGTCGGAATAGCGCACCACGGCGCGGCGGCCATCGGTCTCGACATCGGCGCGGAAAGTGGTGACCTCGTGGCCGATGCCCTCGGCCACCACGGTGACCGTCCCGTGGTCGATGCCCGTGGGCACCGGCTTGAGCCCGGCGGCGACGGCCAGCGCAACGACCGTGTCGGGGCGCGCATCGGTGGCGATATCGACATCGGCCACCGGTGCCCCGAAGAGCGCGTTGCGGACGCAGCCGCCCACGGCGTAGGCGGCGTGGCCGGCCTGTTCCAGCATCGCCAGAACCTCCTGCGTCGACGCGCAGCTGAGCCACTCCCCCCCGACCCGTGTCACGGCGAGATCCGCCCGGCCAAGGCTCGCAGCATCCGCGCCGTCGCGCCCCAGATGTAATAGGGGCCGAAGGGCGCGGTGTAGTAATAGCGGCGCTGCCCCCGCCAGCGCCGCCACTGGATGCTGTAGCGCGCCGGATCGGTGACATGCTCGAAGGGCACGCGGAAGATCTCGGCCACCTCACCGGGCTCGGCCATCGGCGTGAATTCGTCTCTCACAAGGCCCAGAACCGGGGTCGCGAGAAAGCCCGTCACCGTCTCATGCGGCGCCATCGTGCCCAGAAGTTCGACCGTCTCGCGCGGCAGCCCGACCTCTTCATGCGCCTCGCGCAGGGCGGCATCGACCGGCCCGTCATCGCCCGCGTCGACCTTGCCGCCGGGAAAGGCGATCTGCCCGGGATGATGCTTGAGCCGCGACGAGCGCTTGGTCAGCACCAGCTCGAGCCCATCCTCGCCGGGCAGGAACGCGGCCAGCACACCGGCTGGCCGCAGCTTGCGATTGGCGGGCAGGACCGTCTCGGGGTTCAGATCGAAATCCGATGACGGGGCGTGCTCCCCCGTCACCGCCCGACGCAAGGCCGCGATCTGATCCTCGGTCCGGCTCACTTCTTCGCCTCGAACCCCACGCTTTGTGGATCGAGCTCATAATGGGCGCCGCAGAACTGGCAGTCGGCGGTCACCAGCCCCTCCTCGGTGGTCATCTTCTCGATGTCGCGCGCCGAATAGATCGACAGCGACTGGCGCACCCGGTCCTCCGAGCAGGTGCAGCCGAAGCGCACCGGCTGGGCGTCGAAAACGCGCGGCTGTTCCTCGTGGAACAGGCGCACCAGCAGATCGGTCGGCGGCAGGTCCGGGCCGATGAGCTCGAGCTCATCGACGGTGTCGACGTGGAAGTTCACCCGGCGCCAGTTCTCTTCCTCGTCGCCCTCGACGAGATCCTCGGCGCGCAGCAGCCCGTTCTCGCCCGAGCCGCCCTCCCCGCTCTGCGCGAAGGGCGAGGCCTTGGGCATGGTCTGGATCATCAGGCCGCCGGCACGCCACTCGCCCGAGCCGTCCGCCTGCAGGGCGCGGCCGAAGTTCAGCGCAAAGCGCGTCGGCAGCTGCTCGGACTGGGCGAAATAGGCCTCGGCGCAGGCCGCGAGCGAGCCACCGGCGATCGGCGTGATGCCCTGGTAGGGCGTGGTGCCCTTGCCCTGGTCGATCAGGATGGCGAAGTAGCCGTCTTCGAGCTGCTCGAAGGCGGGCGCATCCGACACCTTCTCGGCGTCGTAGCTGGCATAGGCGCGGATGCGCGCGGGTTCGCCCTCGTTCTCGGGGGCGAAGTAATCAGTGGCGATCATCCGCACTGCACCGCGGGTCTGGACCTGGAGCGAGAGCTTCCAGCGCAGCTTCACCGTCTGGCCGATCAGCGCCGTGAGCAGGGCCATCTCGGCCACCAGCGCCTCGACCTGAGGCGGGTAGTCATGCTGGCTCAGGATGCCGTTGAGCACTCCGTCGAGCCGCGCGACACGGCCCCGGATGTCGGAGAGGTCAAGCTGAAACGGAAGGACGGTGTCGTCCCAGGCAAGTTTGCTGCCGATGGTCATGGGGTTTCCTTATTTGCCGGCGGTTGGCATACCGGCACCATATAGGCAGGACAAGGCAGGAACCAAGGGGGCCCCCGATGATCGCACGCTATGGCCAGCCGCCGGAAACCGGGCGGAAATACACACTGCGCCCCGGCGCTTACGCGATCCTGCCCCGCGACGGAGCGCTGCTGCTGACCCATCAGACCGATCCCTGGCCCGAGTTCCAGCTGCCCGGCGGCGGCATCGACCCGGGCGAATCGCCGCTCGAGGCGCTGCACCGCGAGGTGCTGGAAGAGACCGGCTGGCGCATCGCCAGGCCGCAGCGGCTCGGCGCCTTCCGGCGCTTTACCTACATGCCGGAATACGATCTCTGGGCCGAGAAGCTCTGCATCATCTACATGGCGCATCCGGTGCGCCCGCTCGGCCCCCCCAGCGAAGACGGCCACAGCGCGCATTTCGTGGCGCCCGGCATCGCCGCCGATATCCTCGGCAATCCCGGCGACTGCGACTTCGTCAAGCGCTTCGCCCTCTGAGCCCCGGCACACGGTTGAAGGCTCACGGCTCAGGACTCATGGCCCGTGGTACTCCACCAGCGCCGCCGAGACGTCATCCTCGAGCGGGTGGCCCGGCGGCGTGAGCTGGCTCAGACGCCAGTAGAGATCATCGAGAAACTCGGTGCCGCTGGCGGCGCGGCAGTCGCGTGCCAGCTCGATCAGGCCGCGCTCGTCAAGCATTCCGCCGCCGCTCAGCCGCGCCTCGGTCATGCCGTCGGAATAAAGAAGAATGCGGTCGCCGGGCGCCAGCGAGAGCCGCGTTTCCTCGTAGCTTGCATCGGGCAACAGGCCCACCGGCAGGCTGCCGACGCCCACAAACTCCATGTCGCCATCGGCGCGGATCAGCAGCGGCGGCGGGTGGCCGGCGCGCACCAGCGTGACAAGCCCTGACCCCAGCTCGAGTGTGAGATAGGCCATTGTGAGGTATTCAAGCACCCCAGGGTCCGCCGCGAGCCGCTGGTTCAGCCGCATCGCCACCACCTTGGGCGGGCAAAAGATCATCTGTCGTTCGCGCCGCCGTTCGAGCGCGATGTTCTGATCGGGAAAATCGCCGCCCAGATAGCCCGCCACCCGCGCCGTCATCAGGGCCGAGGTGATGCCGTGGCCCGAGACGTCGATGCAGTAGACCCCGACGCCGGTGGGATCGGGGCTGAACATGCCCACCAGATCGCCGCCGACATGTCCGCAGGGTTTCAACAGCAGGCTGACGCTCGCGGTGCGGAACCGCTGATGCCGCCGCGGCACCAGCGCCTGCTGGATGGTGCGCGCCTGCCGCAGATCGCGGTCGATGGCGTCATAGGCGGTGCGCAGCTTGCCCAGCGCCTCTGACAACTGCCGCTGGGTCGATAAAAGACGCGCGCCGGCGTTGATGCGGGCGCGCAGCTCGTCGGAGCTCACCGGCTTGGTCAGGAAATCGTCCGCGCCCGCATCGAGCCCGCGCACAATGGCGCCACGCTCGTTCTTCGAGGTCAGCAGGATGAAATAGCCATAGCGCTCCGCCGACAACCGACGGAACTGGCGGCAGAACTCGAGCCCGTCCATCCCCGGCATCATCCAGTCCGATAGCACCGCGTCAAAGGCGATCTCGTCGCAGAGCGCGAGCGCCTCCGCGCCGCTTTCCGCCTGCCAGACCTCGAACCCCCAGTGCCGCATCATCGCCGCAAGGATCTTGAGCTGCGCCGCACTGTCATCGACCAGAAGCACGCGCTGGATGATGGCGGCCGACTCGGACGGGGCGGCAATGGGTCTCTGGTCAGGGTGCAAGCGGCATCCTCGTTCGCGCAGGTCGGGCCTGTCTAGCCGATCTCCCCTAACGGTTCCTTTCGGATTGCCGGCGCGCCTGCCCGCCCTTCGAAAGGGTTTCTTTACCCGATCACGTTACCCCGTCCTCAGGAGGTGCCTCATGATCGACTGGAACCGGGTTGCCGAGCTGCGCGATGAAATCGGCGGTGCCGATTTCGACGAGCTTGTGCCGCTTTTCCTGCAGGAGGTCGAAACCACGATCGCCGACCTTCAGGGGCTGCGGCACAGCCCACCGCAAACCGAGGCCGCGTTGCATTTCCTGCGCGGCAGCGCGCTCAATCTCGGGTTCGCAGCATTTGCGGAACTCTGCGGCGAGGGCGAAGCAACCGCCCGATCCGGTGCCACCGACGGCATCGATCCCGCGCTCATCGCCCGGGTCTACGAACAAAGCCGCGAAGCGTTCCTGCGCGATCTTCCTGACCGGCTCGCTGCCTGAGGGCCGCGCGCCCGACGCAGAGATCCTGCAAACCTCGGGACACACCGGAGAGGGCGCAGCCCGCCGAACCCGCACAGGCTGCCAGGCCGGGGCCGAGCCAGGATCAGATCAGGAACTGCGCCAGCACCTCGTCATCGGTGATGTCCCGATAGGTGTACCCGTGCGCATCGAGCTTGCCGAAGAGCTCTTCGAAATGCACCGGGTCCGAGGTCTCGATCCCGATCAGCACCGATCCGAAGTTGCGCGCCGATTTCTTCAGGTATTCGAAGCGGGCGATATCGTCCTCCGGCCCGAGGAAGCCCAGGAAATCCTTCAGCGCGCCAGGGCGCTGCGGCAGGCGCAGGATGAAATACTTCTTCACCCCCGAATAGCGCAGTGCACGCTCCTTCACCTCCGGCAGCCGTTCGAAATCGAAATTGCCCCCCGAGGTGATGCACACCACCGAGCGGCCGCGGATCGACTGGCCGAGATCCTTGAGCGCATCCACCGCAAGCGCGCCGGCGGGCTCGAGCACAACCCCCTCGACATTCAGCATCTCGAGCATGGTGGTGCAGAGCCGGTCCTCGCTGATGGTCAGCGTGTTGGCGAGACCGACGCCCTTCAGGCGGTCAAAGGTCTTTGCGCCGATCCGCGCCACCGCCGCGCCGTCGGCGAAGTTGTCGACCCGCTCGAGCGCCACCGGGTGGCCCGCCCGCAGCGCCGCCTGCAGGCAGGCGCCGCCCCGCGGCTCGACAAAGGTGTACTGACAGCCATTGCCGAAATAGCTCAGCATCCCCGAGCCAAGCCCGCCACCGCCGACCGGGATCACCACGTGGTCCGGGGTGCGGCCAAGCTGGCCCTCGATCTCGACCGCGACGCTGGCCTGCCCCTCGATCACGTCCTCATCGTCGAAGGGCGACAGGAAATGACCGCCCTTCTCGGCGCAGAACGCCTGTGCCGCCGCCAGCGTGTCGTCGAAGTAATCGCCGGTCATCACCAGCTCGACGGCGTCGCCACCAAACATCCGGGTCTTCTGGATCTTCTGGTCCGGCGTCGTCACCGGCATGAAGATCACGCCCTTCTTGCCGAAGTGCCGGCACATGAAGGCCA
>NZ_JBYNAH010000211.1:0-9217 GCF_059781815.1 Salipiger sp.
GGCCGGTCACGAGCCCGGCGGCACCGTCCCCGAGAGAGGTTGCGGCAAGCACGATGGGAGGGGCGAAGAGCACGTTCGACCGCGCTCCGACCGGGTCGACCCGGGCCCCCTTGTAATGGCTGGGGCGAATCGGATCCCCGGTTTCTTCCGGGGCGGCGTCTGGGCTGTACTTGCCGCCGTAGCGCTGCGCCATGTCACAGCCCCCCGAGCCAGCCGGACGTGACCCCGAACAGGAGCACGATCAGGAGTACATAGGCCACTTTCTGCAGGGCCGTGCCAGACATGCCGCCTCCAGTATTTCCGCAGTTCACGGAGAACTTAGGGGCAAAGGGGGCGACTTGCTAGGGGGCAGCTCGGCGGGGCTCCGCTTATGCGGCCCGCTCCAGGGGTTTGCGGTTCCACAGCAGGTCCGCTTCCAGCTCGAACGCGTCGCGTCCGGCCTTCTTGCCCGATTTGCGGGCGAATTCCTCGAAGGTCTGGCCAAGCGCGGTGATCCGAGTGCGGTAGCGCCGGCGGGCGCGGTCGCGCTCCTCGGTGTTCCACGCCGCCAGCAGCTCGTCGTTCTCGCGGCGCAGCAGCTTGACGAATTTCACCACGGGCTTGTGCAGGCGCTCCATGCCGTCCGGGTCCTCGCTGAGCGCCCGGATCAGGCCCATCACCGCGCCTTTGAGCGCCTCGGTGTGGCGGGTCAGCTGCGCATCGCCAAGCGCCGCGATCTCGCAGACCATGCCGTCGAGCGTCGCGTCGATGCGGTCGAGCGCCGCCTGCGTGTCGGGCTTGGGCCGGCGCGCGGTGGCCAGCGGCTCGGGCTCGCTCTCGCTGGCGCCCTTGTCGCGCAGCGGATCGACGCCGAAGGCGGCGAGGCTCAGCGCGGTGGCGAGCGCGCCGAAGCCCAGCGGCAGTGTCAGTGAGAAGAAGTGGTGACCGGCGAGAATCATCACCATCACGCCGATCAGCAGCGAGCCGATGATCTTGCGCGGCAGGCGCGGCGCGCGGGCCGACGCGGCCTCGTCATAGGCGGTTTTCAGTGCCTGGCCGCGATGGATCAGGCGCAGGGCGGCGACGAAGAGCACGAGCTCGAGCACCGCGGTGAAGGCCGAGGTCGCGCTGCCCTGAAACAGCAGCAGAACGATCGGGAAGGCGGCGAGGAACAGCACGCTGAGGCCCGAGTCGAGCGGGCCGATGCTGTCATCGGTTCTTGCCGTGCGGTGTGGTTCGGCCATGTCGATCATCCCCCGTGCCGATCCCGTCAGAGAAGGAAGCTCAGGGCGAAAATCAGCACCCAGAGCGCCCCGAATGCGAGCTTTGCGCCGGGGTTGCCGCTGCGCCGCAGCCGCCCCGCGGCCTCGGTGAGGGCAACGCGGGTGTCATGCGCCACCATGCGCAGGTTTCCAAGCACCAGAAGGGTGCTCACACAGAGAATCGCAAAGGCCAGGATCGTCGTCATCATGGCCTCATAATGGCAACGAAAATCGGCAGAAAAACGGCGTGAAATCGGAATTTAGATGTGTATTTTTGGCAATAGAGGCAGGGCCTTAGTCGCGTTTCCGCCGAGATTTGTCCGGAATGGGGCGGGCTTTGCGACGGCGGCTTGGCTCGGGGCGAGTAATTTTGGCGCCTTCTAGCCCTAGTTGATCCCTGACGATTCGACCGCGCACTTCGATCACCTCCCCGGCCTTCATCTGGCCGAGCTGGAACGGCCCGTAGGAGATCCGGATCAGCCGGTTTACCGTCAGGCCAATATCGCTCATGGCGCGGCGGATCTCACGGTTCTTGCCCTCGCGCAGCCCCACGGTCAGCCAGGCGTTCGAGCCCTGCTGGCGGTCGAGCTCCACCTGCATCGGCTGGAATGTCTGGCCGTCGACAGTGATGCCGTCGCGCAGCGGCTTCAGCATCTCCTCGGTGGGCTTGCCGTTGACCCGGACACGGTAGCGCCGCAGCCAGCCGGTCGAGGGCAGCTCGAGCTTGCGCTTGATGCCGCCGTCATTGGTCAGCAGCAGCAGCCCCTCCGAGTTGAGGTCTAGCCGGCCCACGGTCATCACCCGGGGCAGATCCTCGGGCAGCTTGTCGAAGATCGTCTCGCGGCCCTGCTCGTCCTTGGTGGTGGTCACCAGACCCGAGGGCTTGTGATAGAGCCAGATCCGCGGCGCCTCGGGCGCCTCGAGCGGCTTGCCGTCGACGGTGATCTTGTCCTTGCCGGTGACGTTGAGCGCCGGGCTGGCGATGGTCTCGCCGTTGACCGTGACGCGGCCCTCCTCGATCATCCGTTCGGCCTCGCGGCGGCTGGCGATGCCGGCACGTGACAGCACCTTGGCGATGCGGTCGCCGGGCGGCGTGTCGGACGGGGTCTTGGAGGGCGCGGAGGGGCGGGCAGGGGGCTTTTTCATGCGCCGAGCCATACTGCAAAGCTCTGCCCGGGGGAAGCGTCTCGCCAAAGCGCCGCGGCTCGGCTATCACCCGGCGCCATGAGCTTTCGCAGTCACATGGAGCTGGCCCTTGCCGAGGCCCGTGCCGCCGCCGCCCGCGGCGAGGTGCCGGTGGGTGCGGTGATCGTGGCGCCCTCCGGCGCGGTGGTGGCCAGCGCCGGCAACCGCACCCGCGAGCTCGACGACCCCACGGCCCATGCCGAGATCCTCGCCCTGCGCGCCGCCTGCCGCGCGGCGGGCTCCGAGCGGCTGCCGGGGCATGATCTCTACGTCACGCTGGAACCCTGCCCGATGTGCGCCGCGGCGATCTCCTTCGCCCGCATCGCGCGGCTCTATTATGGCGCCGCCGATCCCAAGTCGGGCGGCGTCGATCACGGGGCGAGGGTCTACGCCCATGCCCAGTGCCACCACGCGCCCGAGGTCTATGACGGCATCTCCGCCGCGCCCTCGGAGGCGCTGCTGAAGCGCTTTTTCGCGGAGCGTCGCACATGCTGATCCTGCTCAACAAGCCCTACGGCGTGCTGTCGCAATTCACCGACAAGGGCACCGCCGACAGCCCGCGCGCCACGCTGTCGGACTATGTCGACGTGCCGAAGGTCTACCCGGCCGGTCGGCTCGACCGCGACAGCGAGGGCCTGCTGCTGCTCACCGATGACGGCCGCCTGCAGGCGCGCATCGCGCATCCGAAGTTCAAGAAGCCCAAGACCTATCTCGTGCAGGTCGAGGGCGCTCCCTCCGATGACCAGATCGCGCAGCTGCGCCGCGGCGTGACGCTGAAGGACGGCCCGACCCGCCCGGCGCAGGTCCGCCGCCTGCCGCCGCCGGAGCTCTGGCCGCGGGTGCCGCCGGTGCGCTTCCGCAAATCGGTGCCCGACGCCTGGCTCGAGATCACCATCACCGAGGGTCGCAACCGACAGGTGCGCCGGATGGCCGCCCATGTCGGGCTGCCCTGCCTGCGACTCGTGCGCTGGTCGATCGGCGACTGGTCGGTCGAGGGCCTCGCTCCCGGGGAATGGCGGGCCGTCTGAGGCAAGGCCGTCCACCTGTCCCGGCGATCTTTCATGTTGCGCCGCCGGACGCCTCCGGCGGGAGTATTTTTGACGAAGAGAAGTCAGGGACGCAGCGCCCCTGTCTTCTTTGGTTCAAAAATACCTCGGGGGTGAATTGGCGCTTGCGCCAAGAGGGGGCTGGCCCCCTCCCGCTCCGTGCCAGGCGAAACACGGTGAAGGCCGGGCGCGCCGGCAGCCCAAACGCCGGATGGACAGGCGCTGAGTCGTTTGCAGGCACATAATCACTCGAACACGCTGGCGTTTCCGTGTCCCGCCCGTCAAAGCTGCGCGCATGGACCTCTGGATCGCCGTCACCCTCTCCGCCGCCTTCTTTCAGACCTTGCGCTTCATGCTGCACAAGGTGCTCAGCATGGGCGCGCTGAGTTCGACCGGCAGTACCTTCGCACGCTTTGCCTACGCACTGCCGGCGGCGCTGCTGTTCACCGCGGCCTATCTCGTCGGCACCGGGCAGGGCTGGCCGGAGCTCAGCCTTGCTTTCTGGGTCTATGCCTGGATCGGGGCGCTGGGGCAGATCCTTGCCACGATCTGCGTCGTGGCGCTGTTCCGGCAGCGCAACTTCGCCGTGGGCATCACCTTCAAGAAGACCGAGGTGATCCAGACCGCCATCGTGGGCCTTCTGCTGCTGGGGGAGGCGATCTCGCTGGCCGGATGGGGCGCGATCCTGATCGGGCTCGTGGGGGTGCTGCTGCTCTCGGACACGCCGGACATAAGCGGCTCTTTCCTGCGCCGCATCGCCAACCGGGCGGTGGCGCTTGGGCTGGCCTCGGGCTTTTTCTTCGCCTTTTCCGCCGTCGGCTACCGTGCCGCCTCGCTCGAGATCACCGGCGACGATCCGATCCTGCGCGCCGCGGTCACGCTGAGCTGTGTGGTGCTGTCGCAATGCGTCGCCATGGCGCTCTGGCTGAAGCTCTTCGAGCCGGGCCAGATCACCGCCGTTTGGCAGGCCCGCAAGGTGGCGCTCTGGCTCGGCCTTACTTCAATGGCGGGCAGCCTGTCGTGGTTCACCGCCTTCACCCTGCAGACCGCCGCCTACGTGCAGGCGCTGGGGCAGGTCGAGCTGATCTTCTCGCTGTTGGCCTCGGTGCTGTTCTTCCACGAGCGGGTCACCCGCAGGGAGCTGACCGGGATCGGCTTCCTCGGGCTCTCGATCCTGGTTCTCGTGGTGGTGCTCTGAGCCGGGCCTAGTCGAACAGGGTCGATTGTCCCGGCGGCTGCGGGGCGGCGAGGCCGAGATGGGTCCAGGCGCGCTGCGCCAGCATCCGCCCGCGCGGGGTGCGCTGGATCAGCCCCTGCTGCAGCAGGTAGGGCTCGATCACCTCCTCGATGGCGTCGCGGCTTTCCGACAGCGCCGCGGCGATGGTCTCGATCCCCACCGGGCCGCCGCCGTAATGCTCCGCAATCAGCCCGAGATAGCGCCGGTCGGCGCCGTCGAGCCCGAGCCCATCTACCCCCAGCCGGGTGAGCGCGCCATCGGCCAGCTCGCGCGTCACCACGCCATTGCCTTCGACCACGGCGAAATCCACAACCCGACGCAGCAGGCGTCCGGCGATTCGCGGCGTGCCGCGGGCGCGGCGGGCGATCTCGCGCGCGCCGTCGGGCTCGGCCCGGACGCCGAGCTTCTCGGCGTTGCGGGTGACGATGCTGTTGAGCTCCTCGACGGTGTAGAACTGCAGCCGCGTCGGGATGCCGAAACGGTCGCGCAACGGCGTGGTCAAGAGGCCCAGCCGCGTGGTGGCGCCGACCAGCGTGAAGGGCTGCAGCTCGATGCGCACGGTGCGCGCCG
The DNA here is from genome assembly GCF_059781815.1 of Salipiger sp. Classification (NCBI taxonomy): domain Bacteria; kingdom Pseudomonadati; phylum Pseudomonadota; class Alphaproteobacteria; order Rhodobacterales; family Roseobacteraceae; genus Salipiger; species Salipiger sp. Next base: position 5,280 of record NZ_JBYNAH010000211.1, read on the forward strand.
CCGGGCCTTCGCCGATGACGAGGTCGAGCTCGTAATCCTCCATCGCCGGGTAGAGCACCTCTTCCACGGCGGCGTTGAGGCGGTGGATCTCGTCGATGAAGAGCACGTCATTGCGCTCGAGATTGGTCAGGATCGCCGCGAGATCGCCGGCCTTGGCCAGCACCGGGCCGGAGGTCATGCGGAAGTTGACCCCGAGCTCGCGCGCCATGATCTGCGCCAGCGTGGTCTTGCCGAGGCCCGGAGGGCCGTGAAACAATGTGTGGTCCATCGCCTCGCCGCGGGTGCGGGCCGACTGGATGAAGACCCGCAGGTTGGCACGCGCCTCGGCCTGCCCGACAAAATCGCCAAGCATCTGCGGCCGCAGCGCGCGGTCGCGATCCTCGGGCAGGGGCTCCGGGCGCAGGGTGGGATCCGGGTCGGTCATATCCATTCCTTACCGCCTCAGCCCTTCGGCGCCAGCAGTTTCAGCGCCGCGCGGATCAGCTCGGCGGTGCCGGCCTCGGGCAGATCGCCGGCGGCCTGCGCCACTGCGCCGGCGGCCTCGCCGGGGGCGTAGCCCAGATTGGAGAGCGCCGAGAGCGCCTCGGACTGGGCCGGGGCGGCGGCAGGTGTCGGGCGCGGGGCAGGGGCGCGCGGTGTGGCGGGGGCGGGCGTCGCGTCCTCGAGCACGTCGTCGCTGGGGCTGGCCACCGGGCCGGCGCCCATCGCCATCACCATTGGCGCCTTGTCCTTCAGTTCGTGGACCACGCGCTGCGCGGTCTTGGGGCCGATGCCCTTGGCGGCCTTGATCGCGGTGCCGTCGCCGAGCGCGATGGCGCGGCTGACGCCGTCGGGGCCGAGCGTGCCGAGGATCGCCAGAGACGCCTTCGCGCCAACCCCCTGCACCGTCATCAGCAGGCGGAACCACTCCTTCTCGACCAGCGTCGGGAAGCCGTAGAGCTGCAGCAGGTCCTCGCGCACCATGAGATCGGTGTAGAGCGCCGTCGCCTCGCCGGGGCCGGGCAGGCCGGCAAGCACCCGGTCCGAGCAATAGACAACATAGCCGACGCCACGCACGTCGATCAGAACGTGATCCTCGCCCTTGTATTCGATGCGTCCCGCGATGCGCCCGATCATGCCCGTATCCTCGCCTGTTGCGGCCCGACGTGATGGGCGTGGCAGATCGCGATGGCCAGCGCGTCGGCGGCGTCGGGCCCGGCGATCTGCACGCCCGGGAGCTGCATCTTCACCATGTGGTCGATCTGACGCTTGTCGGCATGGCCGACCCCCACCACCGTCTTCTTGACCTTGTTGGGGGCGTATTCGCCCACCGGCAGGCCGAACTGCGCCGGCACCAGGAGCGCCACGCCGCGCGCCTGTCCGAGCTTCAGCGTGCCGACCGCATCCTTGTTGACGAAGGTCTGTTCCACCGCCGCGATCTGCGGCGCGAAGCGGGTCAGAACCTCGGTGAGCTGGCGGTGCAGGGCAAGCAGGCGGGTGGCGAGATCGTCGCTGCCCTCCGATTCGCAGACCCCGTTGGCGACGTGCCGGAGGCGGCTGCCCTCGGCGTCGATGATTCCCCATCCCAGCCGTCTCAGACCCGGATCGATGCCGAGAACCCTCATTCCTGCCCGCCTTTGTGTTGCCTGTTTGCCATCGAGTAGCACGAAACGCGAACATCCGCAAAGCGAGAAGCGCTAACATCGCTGCGGGCTTTGCGCCCGTTCCGAGGGCGGCGGAGCCTGTTTGCGACATGCTAAGGTTTGTGGGCGACTCCTGATCGCCGCAAAAATGGGCGAAATTACCTGCGGTTAACTTATTTCATGAGCCATTCGAAAAACGCATAAGGACCATGCATTTTCTGCGAGTTGTCCTCTCTGGGGCGCTTCACTAGATGCCATGCATAGAAATCAGGCATTCTGAAAACACCAAGTCAAGGACACTGACCCATGTCGGCATATGACTCCTTCCGCCAGAACGCTGGTGCCGCCGGTATGGCCGGTCGCATCGGTACTGTCTTCCTCAACGGCTACGGCGCTTCGCCGGAGCGCGGTGCGTCGGCCTCGTACGAGCTCGCCGCGTCCGTGAGCCGTTTCTTCTCGATGCTCGCGGATGCGATCATCGACTGGAACGACGCGCGTCTGACCCGCAAGAGCCTCGAAGCGCTCACCGATCGCGAACTCGACGATATCGGTCTGACCCGCGCAGACATCTACGCCGTCGCACGCGGCAAGTACTAATACGACGGCCCCTCGATGAGGGGCCACCCCCGCCACTCACGGCCAAGACGACAAAGCCGCGCCCTTCCACGGAAGGCGCGGCTTTTTTCATGGCCGGGGCAGGGGGATGCGCGGCAGCGCGCCCCGCGCGGATCAGCCGAAGAGCGGCTGCAGCTGAGTGGCGATCCAAAGGCTGGCCGGGTCGGCGCCCATCAGCCAGGCGCCGGCGCGCTCGAGGGCGCTGCCCTGCGCCAGATGCGCGAGCCGGGCGACGTATTCCTCGATGCCGAGACTGGCGAAGAGGATGCCCTTGAAGATGAGGAAACCAAGCACCGCGATCAGCAGGCCCTTCAGCGAGAAGAACGGCAGCCGGCGGATCGGCTTGTGCTCGATGATGCCGTTGCGGTTCAGCTTGGTGGTGTATCCGTTGGCAAGCTTATGGTGCTTCTGGACAACCGCACGCTGGCGCTTGTCGAAGTCATACAGAGCCTTATCCATGGCAACCTCTTACAATCCGGCCCCCACCGGATGGGTCGCGTATGCGCTTCCAATGGGGCAAAAATGTGACTTTTGCCCCAGCATTTCCGCAAATCGGCGGGTTAACCGGCGTCGCGTTGCAGCGTCAGCGTCACCCAGTCGCCAATCTCTTCGCGGTGGACCTGATTGATGCCGTTTTGTGCATAAACCTCGACAACCTCATCTGCCTGCCTGGTGAGGATGCCCGACAGAATCGCGTAGCCGCCCGGCTGCAGATGCGCGGCCATGTGCGGCGCGAGATCGATCAGCGGCTGCTTGAGGATATTGGCGAAGACCAGGTCGAAGGGGGCGCGGGCGGCAAGCTCGGGATTGTCGAAGCCCGCGGCCTCGACGCAGGTCACCTTGCCCTCGAGCCCGTTGGCGCGGACGTTGGCCTCGGCCACCTCGACCGCGACCTCGTCGATATCCGAGGCGATCACCGGGTCGGGCCAGATCCGCGCCGCGCCCATCGCCAGCACCGCGGTGCCGCAGCCGATATCGGCGACGCTCTTGCCGGTGAAGCCGCCGGTGGCGAGCCGGTCGAGCGCGCGCAGGCAGCCCAGCGTGGTGCCGTGGTGGCCGGTGCCGAAGGCCATGGCAGCCTCGATCAGCAGCGGCTCGGCATTGGCGGGGATCTTGTCGGCGTCATGGCTGCCATAGACGAAGAAGCGCCCGGCCTCGACCGGGGTCAGCTCTCGCCGCACCTTGTCGACCCAGTCCTGGTCCGGGACCTCGGAGACCACGAAATCCTGCGCCCCGAAGGCGGCGGCGAGCAGCGCCAGCTCGATGTCGTCGGGCGCTTCGGTGAAGTAGCCGCCGACCTCCCAGGTGCCGCTGCCATCCTCGATCTCGAACACGCCGATGCCGGAGGGCGCGGGCTCGAGCTCTTCCATCGCCTCGCCGAGCGCCTCGGCAGGGTCCTTGGCGGGAAGCTTGGTGAAGGCGGTCCAGGTCTTGGGCATGGGAAGGGCTCCGGGTTGTCTGAAGCGCCGGATAGCGCGTTTGCGGCGCGGTGGGAAGGTGGATTGCTGTTGCGGCGCGTGTGGGCGGGGGCTGACCGGCCCGGCGCTGCGCGTGTGGCGGGGCGGGAGGGGGCGCTGCCCCCTCTTGGCCCGTTGGGCCAATTCACCCCCGAGGTATTTTTGAACCAGAGAAGGGGCGGGCGCGTCTTGGGGTCAGGGGCGCTCGATGGCGATGGCGGTGCCTTCGCCGCCGCCGATGCAG
>NZ_JBYNAH010000391.1:0-2045 GCF_059781815.1 Salipiger sp.
CCTACTATCAGGACAAGTCCTTCACCATGGACATCAAGACGCCGCCCGCGTCTTACTACCTGAAGAAGGCGGCTGGCCTGAAGCCGGTCGGCAAGCGGAACCGTCCGCGTGGTGCCGAGAACCCGGGCCGCGAGACCGTTGCGACCGTGACCACCAAGCAGGTGCGCGAAATCGCCGAGGCCAAGATGAAGGACCTCAGCGCGAACGACGTCGAAGCGGCAATGCAGATCATCCTTGGCTCCGCCAAGTCCATGGGCATCGAGGTGAAGTAAGATGGCAAAGCTCGGAAAACGCACCCGCTCCGCCCGTGAGGCCTTTGCAGGCAAGGAAGACGTGACCGTCGAAGAGGCCGTCGCCCTGATCAAGTCCACCGCCAGCGCGAAGTTCGACGAGACCGTCGAGATCGCGATGAACCTCGGCGTCGACACCCGTCACGCAGACCAGATGGTCCGTGGCGTGATCGGCCTGCCGAACGGCACCGGCAAGACCATGCGCGTCGCCGTGTTCGCACGTGGCCCCAAGGCTGAAGAAGCCCAGGCCGCCGGCGCGGACATCGTGGGCGCCGAAGACCTGATGGAAACCATCCAGGGCGGCACCATCGAGTTCGATCGCTGCATCGCGACCCCGGACATGATGCCGATCGTCGGCCGTCTCGGTAAGATCCTCGGCCCGCGCAACCTGATGCCGAACCCGAAGGTCGGCACCGTGACCATGGATGTCGCCCAGGCCGTCAAGGACGCCAAGGGCGGCCAGGTCCAGTTCCGCGCCGAAAAGGGCGGTGTGGTCCATGCCGGTGTTGGCAAGGCGTCTTTCGACGAGGCCCAGCTGGTCGAGAACATCCGCGCCTTCGTGAGCGCGGTTGCCAAGGCCAAGCCGACCGGCGCCAAGGGCACCTACATGAAGAAGATCTCGCTCAGCTCCACCATGGGCCCGGGCGTCACCGTCGACGTGGCAAACGCTGCCAGCGTCGAGTGATCTTCGGATTGATCTGATTGGAAAGGGCGGGCCTTCGGGTCCGCCCTTTTTCTTTGGTGGTTGGCTTCTTGCTGCGGATCAAGCGCCACCCCAGCGCGGCGGCGCCCGCTCCCGGGTCAGTCGCGCACTGTCGCGACCAGGTGCTGGGTACGGCGTGCCAGCCAGAAGGACAGCGGCCCGACCGCCATCGACAGCACGAAGGCGATCGGCCAGGCGACGGCAAAACGGCTCAGCCAGATCCCGACCCATCCCGGCGACAGCGCGGTGGGGATCGCGGTGAAGATGCAGGTCATCAGGAAGGCCATGATGCAGGAGATGAACACCTGCGCGAGGATCACGGTGGACTTCAAAGGCGGGGTCTGGGTCGGGTCGGTCATATCTGCGCTCCGCAATAGGGAAGGGGGCGCGCTGGACCATCCGTCTCGACGGCAGGCGCACCCCGGAAAAGGGTTGCGCCGCGGGTTCGGGGATCGACTAACTCTCGCAAGCATGCGAGGGCCGGGATAACCGAACCGGCCAGACGTTTTTCGGCCCTCGCGAAGTAGTCTTGCAGGGGTGCATCGTCAAGTGCCGGGCAACAGTCACGGATGCGTGACGGAACCTTTTTGCCGGGGCCTCTTGGCAGGGCAGGGCAAAACCGTTATCCAGCCCGTGTTGAGGGCATCCGCGCGATTCGTGGACGCCCTCGATTTCGTCCGAGACGGTGGGTTGGAGGCATCCAATAAATCCTGCCTGAGACGGGAAGAGACATACGCACCGGATCTCACGTGTTCCGGCGACGCGATGCGACGACCCGAATCGGACCTTCTTGGCCAGGGAAACCTGGCTTGAACGAGCCGGAGGGGTCTCCCCTCCATCAACTGGAGTGAAACTGTGGATAGAGCCCAGAAAGAGAAAGTGGTCGAGGAACTCGGCCAGATCTTCGAAAGCTCTGGCGTCGTGGTGGTAGCTCACTACGCCGGTCTGACAGTTGCCGAGATGCAGGATCTGCGCGCGCGTGCAAGCGACGCGAACAGCTCCGTGCGTGTTGCCAAGAACAGGCTCGCCAAAATCGCCCTTGAGGGTAAGCC
>NZ_JBYNAH010000212.1:0-1336 GCF_059781815.1 Salipiger sp.
TGAAGGAAGGCCTGCTGTGGTCCGACGGCTCGCCGGTGACCTCGGCTGACGTGGCCTTCACCGCCGAATACTGCATGCATCCCGAGGGCGGCTGCGCCCAGCTTGCCAAGTTCACCGGCGTCGAGAGCATCGACACCCCCGACGACCTGACCGTGGTCGTGAACTTCGACGAGCCGATGCCGAACCCCTACGGCCCGTTCATGGGCGGCCAGTCGCCGATCCTGCAGAAGGCACAGTTCGAGGGCTGCCTCGGCGCCAACGCGCCCTCCTGCACCGAGGCCAACTTCGGCCCGATCGGCACCGGCCCGTTCGTGGTCGACGAGTTCAAGCCGAACGACGTGATCTCGCTCTCGGCAAACCCCAACTACCGCGACCCCGCGAAGCCCGCCTTCGCCACCGTGACCCTCAAGGGCGGCGGTGACGCGGAATCCGCGGCCCGCGCCGTGCTCCAGACCGGCGAGTTCGACTACGCCTGGAACCTGCAGCTCGCCCCCGATGTCCTGGCCTCGATGGCCGCCGCTGGCGCCGGCACCCCGGTTTCGGCCTTCGGCACCCTGGTCGAGCGCATCGAGATGAACATGACCGACCCGTCGCCGGACCTGCCGGAAGGCGAGCGGTCGACCGTGGCGCATCCGCACCCGATCCTGTCGGACTTCAACGTCCGCAAGGCGCTCTCCATGGCGATCGACCGCGTGCTGCTGACCGAGATCGGCTACGGCCAGGCCGGCCGTCCGACCTGTAACCTCGTCCCCGCTCCGGCGCTCTACGCCTCGGACAACGAGGAATGCCTGACCCAGGATCTCGAAGGCGCCAAGGCGCTGCTCGAGGAAGCCGGCTGGACCGACAGCGATGGCGACGGTGTGCGCGAGAAGGACGGCATGAAGCTGTCGCTGCTCTACCAGACCTCGACCAACGCCGTGCGTCAGGACTTCCAGGCCCTGATCAAGGACTGGTGGAACCAGATCGGCGTCGAGACCGAGCTTCGCAACGTCGATGCCTCGGTGTTCTTCGGCGGTGACCCGGGCTCGCCCGACACCTTCCAGAAGTTCTATGCCGACGTCGAGATGTACGCCAACAACTTCGACGGCACCGACCCGCAGTCCTACCTGTCGATGTACGAGTGCGGCAACGAGCCGAAGCCGTCGTCGCAGTGGCAGGGTGAGAACATCAACCGCTTCTGCAACGAAGAGTACGACGCCCTGCTCGACGAGCTCGGCAAGACCGGCGAGCTGGAGAAGCGCGGCGAGATCGCCAAGAAGCTCAACGACATGCTGACCAAGGAAAGCATGACCATCGTGCCGCTCGTCGACCGTGGCCGGGTTTCGGCGCACTCCAA
>NZ_JBYNAH010000212.1:1346-9105 GCF_059781815.1 Salipiger sp.
CGGCGTGGTGCTGAACACCTGGGACTCCGAGCTGTGGAACGCAGCCGACTGGTACCGCATCGACTGATGTTTTAAGAACCGGCGCGCTCCCCTCGCGGGGGCGCGCCAACCGCCCGGATGACCGCCTTGCACGACAGTGACTGGACTTGCGAACGCGCCGCGCGGTGCGACCGGGCCGGGATTTCCCGGCCCTCTCCGCAGCCGCCTGCCGGCCTCGCCCCCTGCCTTTCCGCTCCCGCGACAAACGCGGCCTGCCCGCGCGCGCCTGCCACCGGCATGGCGCGCCGCGCCGCGCCCGCCCGGAGCGCCCGCTTCCCCCAAGATCCAGGAGACACGGTGACCCCGACCCACGCCGCAACGAGGGCGCGCCCGCTGTTCCGCCGACAGCGCCCGCCTGTGCTACACTGCCGCCGGCAGCCCGCATTCCGCGGCGCCGCCCTGACGGCCCCGAGCCCGGAGACCCGCCGATGCTGACCTTTGCCGCGCGACGCCTCGTGCTCTCGATCCCGACGCTGCTGTTCATCAGCTTCGTGATCTTCATGCTGCTCCAGCTCGCCCCCGGCGACCCGATGGCGCAGGTACCGCTGACGGTGCCGCCTGAGGTGAAGGAGAAGATGCGCCAGGCCCTCGGCCTCGGCGAGCCGCCGCTGGTGCAATACTGGAAATGGCTGGTTCAGATGTTCTGGATCGAGCCCAAGGTTTTCATCGACTGGCTGACAAGCGAGAGCTTCCTGCTCGGCTGGCTGCCCGACACCAGCCTCTACAATGGCGAGCTGCGCGTGATCTCGTGGCAGACCCGCTCGCCGGTGATGGACATCGTGCTGCAGCGCATCCCGCAGACCCTCTGGGTGGTCGGCATGTCCTATGTGGTGGGCGTGCTGATCGCGCTGCCGATCGGCATCTACTCGGCCTACCGGCAGTACTCGGTCTTCGACCAGGCCGGCACCTTCGTGACGATGATCGGCTTCTCGATCCCGCCCTTCTTCACCGGCCCGCTGCTGATCGTGATCTTCTCGGTCTATCTCGGCTGGTTCCCCTCGATCTACGACACCACCCACGTCGTGCGCGACTGGGCGAGCTTCAAGTATCAGCTCAGCCAGATGATCATGCCGGTCATGGTGCTGGCGCTGCAGACCACGGCCCAGCTCAGCCGCTACATGCGCGCCTCGATGCTCGACAACCTCAATCAGGATTACGTGCGCACCGCGCGCGCCAAGGGCCTGAGCGAGGCGGTCGTGGTGATGGTGCACGTGCTGCGCAACTCGATGATCCCGGTGATCACCGTGATCGCGCTTGGTGTGCCCGCGATCTTCGGCGGCGCCATCATCACCGAGAACGTGTTCAAGGTGAACGGCATCGGCCAGTTGCTGATCACCGCGCTCTTCGCCAACGACCTTCCCATGGTCATGACGCTGACCTTCATCTTCGCGTTCCTGATCGTGATGTTCAACCTGATCGCCGATATCCTCTACGGCCTTCTCGACCCGAGGATCCGCTATGACTGACAGCCCGCAAGACGACGTGATCCTCGCCGAGGGCGCCAAGGCCGCGCCGATCGGTGCGCTCAAGGACAAGGGCCCGCTGGCGCCGCCGCGCTCGAAATGGCGCGATGTGTGGGAGCAGTTCCGCAAGCACAAGGGCGCGATGATGGGGGCGTTCTTCCTCTTCATCATCACCTTCGGCGTGCTCGTGGGCCCCTATCTCTGGACCCTCGATCCGCAGGCGCTCGACATCCGCAACAAGGACATGCGCCCGATCTACACGGCGCTGTGGAACAGCGAGGCCAAGGTCGGCTGGAACCATCCGCTGGGCTCCGACCAGCTTGGCCGCGACAACCTCTCGCAGCTGATCGCGGGCGGCCGCGCCTCGATGGCGGTGGGCTGGGCGGCGATGCTGCTGTCGCTGATCATCGGCACCGGCGTCGGCGTCGTGGCAGGCTTCTTCAAGCGGCTCGACGGGCCGCTGATGCGCCTCACCGACCTGTTCCTGTCGCTGCCGATCCTGCCGCTGCTGCTGGTCGCGGTGACGCTGTTCCGGCAGCCGCTGCGGGCCAATTTCGGCCCCGAGGGCGGCATGTTCATCCTGATCGTGACGGTGGTCGGCATCACCTCGTGGATGCCCACGGCGCGGATCGTGCGCGGCGACGTGCTCGCCATCAAGGAGCGCGAATTCGTGCTCGCGGCGCGCTCCATCGGCACCCGCCCGTTCCAGATCATCAAGCGGCACCTGCTGCCCAACGTGCTGTCGCCGATCATGGTCTCGGCCACTCTGGGCCTGGCCACCGCGATCATCACCGAGTCGGCGCTGAGCTTCCTCGGCGTGGGCTTCCCCTCGGATTTCCCGACCTGGGGCAAGATGCTCGCCGACGCCGTGGCGCGGATGGAGGACTTCCCCGAGCGCGTGCTGCTGCCCGGCGTGGCGATCTCGCTCACGGTGCTCGGGGTGAACTACCTCGGCGACGGGTTGCGCGACGCGCTCGATCCGCGCATCCGCGGACGTTGAGCCAGACCGGCATGACAACACGCGAAGGGGCGGGAGATCATCTCCCGCCCCTTTTGTTTTGACAGGTCCCGCGTTCGAGCGAGCGCGCAGGGCTTGCCTGTGCCCTTTGGCCCGCACCATGCGATGAAGAGGACAGCGCACCGGCCTGCGGCCTGATGCAGAGCTCAACGCGGTGCGCTCGTCACAGGCGATGACACGCGCCCGAGGCGACGACGCGTCGCAGGCACCACCGATGTGGTGCCTGCGCCGCCTGCCGGATACCAGTCGGAAAACAACCCGAGGACAGGCGTCAGGCGCGGATCGTTGGAGAGGGGTGGCGCCGGAGCGCTGCCTACAGGTCCTCGCGCGGTGCGAGTTGCCCCAGCGACAGAACCGGACCCGTAGCCGTGCCTGTGGGAGAGCCGCCAAGCGGCTCTTCCGAGATCGCCACGGTGGCGCCCGGAAGCTGCGCCGCGATCGCGTCCGAGACCGGGATCTCGGTCAGGCCCTCGCGGTCGACGAGGCCGATGGAGACCGGGGGGCTGTTCTCGTCGGCGATCAGCCAGATCTCGAAGGAGCGGTCCTCGGGGTAGTCACCAGCATCGCGCCGCACCATGAAGGTCTGGCTGTCGGGCGCGTAATGCGCCAGCATCACCAGCCCGCGCGACGGGGTCTCGAGATCGGCCCAGAGATCGGGCTCGTCGCTCGTCTGCAGCAGACCGCCGAACATCGCCGCCCAGGCGATCGCCGCCGCGGCGACGGCGCCAAGCAGGTAAGGCAGAAGCTGCCGCCAGAGCGGGCTGCGCGGCTTGCCGAAGAGCTGCGCCTCGGTGCGGCGCAGGATCTGCGGCGGCGGCGCCACGTCCTTGATGTCGTCGGTGAAGGCGGCGAAATACTCCTGCCACGCCTCGACATCCTGCTGCAGCGCCTGGTCATGCACCAGCCGGGTCTCGAAGCCGCGGCGCTCGTCCTCCGGCAGCAGCCCGAGGACATACTCCGCCGCCGCGGCTTCCCAGCCGCCCGGTAGATCCGTATCCTCAGGCCCGCTCATCGGCTCAGGCACTCCCTCAGTTGCATCAGGCTGCGGCGCAGCCAGGTTCGCACGGTGTTGAGCTTGACGCCGGTGGCGTCGGAGAGCTCGTTATAGGTTGCGCCCTCGAGATAGGCGCGGCGCACCATCTCGGCGCGCTCGGGCGGCAGCTCGGCCATGCAGCCGAAAAGCGCCTCGGCTTCGGCGCGCGACTGCAGCTGCTGCGCCGGCCCGGGCCCCGGATCGGCAATCATTTCGGCAGCATCGATCGGATCCTGCTTGCGGCGCTCGCTGGCGTCGCGCTTGCGGCGGCGGTCGATGGCGGCATTGCGCGCCAGCGTGATCAGCCAGGTCATCGGGGAGAACCCGTTGACCCGGTACTGGCCGGCCCGCGCCCAGATCTTGCAATAGACGTCCTGCAATGCCTCCTCGGCCAGCGCCCTGTCATCCAAGACACGCAGGCAAACGCCGAAGAGTTTCGCCGCGGTCCGATCGTAAAGAGACCGAAACGCCGCGCGGTCGCCCATGGCGATGCGGGCGATCAGATCTTCGATCTCGGCTTGCGGGGTGGTCACGTGCTGCGGTGCCTGCAAAAACTCGTTTCTTGCCGGAAGCCTAACGTGGTGGCGCTGACGGGGCAAACGCAATCCGCGCAAGCCCGGTGCTCTTGCCCTTCCCGGCGATATGAGGCACCACGGGGCGAAGCATTTTACAGATCCGACAGGGGCCCGCCATGAGCAGCGATATCGACGTCAATGCGAAACCGACCGAGGAGATCGAGGTCCGCGAAGTCTTCGGCATCGATACCGACATGGTGGTGCACGGATTCCCCGAGCGCACCGACCGGGTGCCGGATATCGACAGCACCTACAAGTTCGATCCCGACACCACGATGGCCATCCTCGCGGGCTTCCGCAACAACCGCCGGGTGATGATCCAGGGCTACCACGGCACCGGCAAATCGACCCATATCGAACAGGTCGCGGCGCGTCTGAACTGGCCCTGCGTGCGCGTCAACCTCGACAGCCACATCTCCCGGATCGACCTCATCGGCAAGGACGCCATCAAGCTGGTCGACGGCAAGCAGACCACCCAGTTCCAGGAAGGCATCCTGCCCTGGGCGCTGCGCAACCCCACCGCCATCGTGTTCGACGAATACGATGCCGGCCGCGCCGACGTGATGTTCGTGATCCAGCGCGTGCTCGAGACCGACGGCAAGCTGACCCTTCTGGATCAGAACCAGGTCCTCACGCCGCACAAGTATTTCCGCATCTTCGCAACCGCCAACACCGTTGGCCTCGGCGACACCACGGGCCTCTACCACGGCACCCAGCAGATCAACCAGGGCCAGATGGACCGCTGGTCGCTGGTGGCGACGCTGAACTATCTCAGCATCGACGCCGAGGTGAACATCGTGCTCAGCAAGGCGCCGCATTACAACACCGAGAAGGGCCGCAAGACCGTGCGCCAGATGGTGACGGTGGCCGATTTCACCCGCCGCGCCTTCATGAACGGCGAGCTCTCGACGGTGATGTCGCCGCGCACGGTGATCGCCTGGGCCACCAATGCCGAGATCTTCCGCAACGTGGGCTATGCCTTCCGCCTGTCGTTCCTCAACAAGTGTGACGAGCTCGAGCGCCAGACCGTGGCCGAGTTCTACCAGCGCTGCTTCGACGAGGAACTGCCGGAAAGCGCCGCGAGCCTCACCCTCGCCTGATCCGCGCGCCACACGCAAAACAGGCCGCGTCTCCTGCCGGAGGCGCGGCCTTTTCATGTGAGCCGGGGACGAACGCTGCGCTCAGTGGCAGGCTGACGCATCTCAGCCTCAGCCGTTCGGGCCAGAAGCACGGGCCACGAGGCTGTGTCGCAGCCCTCCGATCCGCGGCAAGGCGCCGCCCGCAGTGGCCGCGCCAACCGCGCCGAAGAGCGCCTCAGAGCGCCATGTCGTCGCGATGGATCAGCACGGCGCGGCCGGAGTAGCCAAGAGCCTCCTCCATCTCCCATGAGTGCCGTCCGGTGATAAGACGGGCCTCGTCGGAAGTGTAGCGTGTGAGCCCCTGCCCCAGCGTGACGCCGCGGGCGTCGTGGATCGCAACCGGGTCGCCGCGGCCGAACTCGCCCACCGCCGAGGTCACGCCCACCGGCAGCAGCGAGCGGCCGTTGGCCAGCGCTTTGGCGGCGCCATCGTCGACGATCACCGCGCCGCAGGGCTTCATCGCCGCGATCCAGCGCTTGCGCGCCGCGTGCGGGTCGAGCCGCGAGGTGAACCAGGTGGCGTTGGCGCCGGCCTCGAGCGCCGAGAGCGGGTGCAGCACCGAGCCCTCGGTGATCGCCATGGCACAGCCCGCCGCGGTGGCGGTCTTGGCGGCCAGCAGCTTGGTCTTCATGCCGCCCTTCGACAGCCCCGAGCCGGCATCACCGGCCATCGCCTCGATCTCGGGGGTGATCTCGTCGATCACCTCGTAGCGATGCGCCGTCGGGTCCTGCGCCGGGTTGGCGGAGTAGAAGCCATCGACATCCGAGAGCAGGATCAGCTGGTCGGCACCCACGGTGACCGCGACCTGCGCCGCCAGCCGGTCATTGTCGCCGTAGCGGATCTCGTCGGTGGCGATGGTGTCGTTTTCGTTGACGATCGGCACCACGCCGAAGCCCAAGAGCGTCTCCATGGTGGCGCGCTGGTTGAGGTAGCGGCGGCGGTCGGCGCTGTCTTCGAGGGTGACGAGCACCTGGCCGGTGACCACCCCGTGCGGCGCCAGCGCGTCTTCCCACTCGCGCGCCAGCCGGATCTGGCCCACGGCGGCGGCGGCCTGGCTCTGCTCGAGCGGTAACGCCACCGGGGGCAGCTTGAGGATGCCGCGACCGAGCGCGATGGAGCCCGAGGAGACCAGGATCACATCCGTCCCTCGTGCCTTGATGCGGGCGATGTCCTCGGCGATGGAGTGCATCCACTCGCCGCGGAAGGCGCCGGTCTGCTTGTCGACCAGCAGCGCCGAGCCGATCTTGACGACGAGGCGCTGCGCCGCGCTCAGGGCCGCCACGGGGTATCGTCCTCAGGGGCCTCGCGCAGGCGCTTCTCGTCGATGAAGGCGCGCAGGGCGCGCAGCACCTCGGTGGTGCCCTCGCCCGAGGCGCCGGACATCAGCAGGACCTTGCCGCCCGAGCGGGCCTCGAGCTCCTCGCGCAGAAAGGCGCGCTCTTCATCGTCCATCGTGTCGATCTTGTTGAGCACGGTGACGCGCGGCTTGTCGGCGAGACCGGCGCCGTATTGCTCGATCTCGTTGATGATGGTGTCGTAATCCTCGAGCAGCGTGCCGGAGCTGCCATCGACGAGATGCAGGAGCACCGCGCAGCGCTCGACATGGCCGAGGAACAGGTCACCGAGGCCGCGGCCCTCATGGGCGCCCTCGATCAGGCCGGGGATGTCGGCCACGACGAATTCCTTGCCGTCGACGCCGACCACGCCGAGATTCGGGTGCAGCGTGGTGAAGGGGTAGTCGGCGATCTTGGGGCGCGCGTTCGAGGTCGCGGCGAGGAAGGTCGACTTGCCGGCGTTGGGCAGCCCCAGAAGGCCCACATCGGCGATCAGCTTGAGGCGCAGCCAGACGGTGCGCTCGACCCCGGGCTGGCCCGGGTTGGCGCGGCGCGGGGCCTGGTTGGTCGAGGTCTTGAAATGCAGGTTGCCCCAGCCGCCATTGCCGCCCTTGCACAGCAGCACGCGCTGGCCGAGCTCGGTCATGTCGGCGATCACCGTCTCTTCGTCCTCGTCGAGGATCTCGGTGCCGACGGGGACGCGCAGCACGATGTCCTCGCCATCCTTGCCGGTGCGCTGTCGGCCCATGCCGGGCTGGCCGTTCTTGGCGAAGAAATGCTGCTGATAGCGAAAATCGATCAGCGTGTTCAGGCCGTCGACCGCCTCAACCCAAACCGAGCCACCCTTGCCGCCATCGCCGCCATCCGGGCCGCCATATTCGATGTATTTCTCACGGCGGAAGCTGACGCAGCCACCGCCGCCCGAACCGGACCGGATATAGACCTTGGCTAGATCGAGGAATTTCATTTGGTGGTCCTTTTTGGCGTCCGCACCTGCGATAGAGGGAAAAACCGTTCCGCTCAAGCCTGCGGCGCGCGGAGGGTAAAGGTGCGCGTCGGCAATTCCCGCTTACGCGAAGCACAATGCCCTGTGCAGGCTGCACCTTCGGTGAACCCTAGTTTCTCAAGCACTTTGACGGAACCAGAATTGTCGGAAAA
>NZ_JBYNAH010000392.1:0-2041 GCF_059781815.1 Salipiger sp.
AGCTGCGCGCCGCGGCCGCCGAGGGGCGCAACGTCATGCCTGCCTCGATCAAGGCGGCCAAGGCCGGCGTCACCACCGGCGAGTGGGCGGCGCAGATGCGCAGCGTGCACGGCGAGTATCGCGGCCCCACCGGCGTCTCGCGCGCGGTCAGCAACAAAACCGAGGGCCTCGACGATATCCGCGACGCGGTGGACGCGGTCAGTGACCGGCTCGGCCGCCGCCTGCGCTTTCTGGTCGGCAAGCCGGGGCTCGACGGTCACTCGAACGGGGCCGAGCAGATTGCCTTCCGCGCCCGCGACTGCGGGATGGAGATCGACTACGAGGGCATCCGCCTGACGCCGGAGCAGATCGTCGAGGCGGCCAAGACCGGTGCCCACGTGGTCGGCCTGTCGATCCTGTCGGGCAGCCACATCCCGCTGGTCGAGGACCTGATGGAACGGATGCGCGCCGAGGGGCTTTCCGACGTGCCCGTCATCGTCGGCGGCATTATTCCGGACGATGACGCAAAACGGCTGAAAGCGATGGGAGTCGCGAAGGTATATACCCCGAAAGACTTCAATCTAAACACCATCATGATGGATATTGTGACGCTGGTCGATCCTCAGGCCGTCGCCGCGCAATAAAGCCCGACACCTCCCAATAATGGAGAGACTGTGAAACCACTCCCGGAAAAGGTGAGCAGTTTTACGCCTTTATGCAAAATTTTGGTGTTCTGACACAGAATGTATCTTGAGTTTACGCATTAAAAAGAAAAATACCTAAAGTGGAGGCACCCTTCAGAATACCAAGGAGAATAAGAAATGAACTTCGATCTGGAGTCCCTTTCGAAAGACGAACTCACCCAACTGAAAACCGACGTCGAAAAAGCGCTCAAGACAATTGACGCGCGCCGTCGTGCCGAAGCCAAGCGCGCCGCCGAGCAGGCCGCAAAGGAATTCGGTTTCTCGCTCGAGGAAATCCTCGCCGCGAACGAGAAGAAAGGCTCGAAAGGCGCTCCGAAATACGCCAATCCCGCCGCTCCGGATCAGACCTGGACCGGCCGTGGCCGCAAGCCCAACTGGGTGGTTGCTGCGCTCGAAGAGGGCAAGTCGATGGAAGACCTGGCACTCTGATGACGGTCCATATCGGCGCAGAGCCCGGGCAGATCGCCGAAACGGTGTTGATGCCCGGCGATCCGCTGCGGGCGGAATGGGCGGCCAATACCTTTCTCGACGATCCGGTCTGCGTGAACCGGGTGCGGGGGATGCTGGGCTTCACCGGCACCTGGAAAGGCAACCGCGTCACCATTCACGGCTCTGGCATGGGCATGCCCAGCCTGTCGATCTACGCCAACGAACTGATCCGGGACTATGGCGCCAAAACGCTGATCCGGATCGGCTCTTGCGGCGCAATGCAGGAGACCATCGCGGTTCGCGACGTGATCGTGGCGATGACCGCTTCGTCGCTCTCCACCCCCTCGCGCGGCATCTTCCGGGAATTGAACTTCGCGCCCTGCGCCGATTACGGCCTGCTGAATGCGGCGGTCGAGGCGGCGAAAGGCACCGGAGCCACCTGCCACGTGGGCGGCATCTATTCCGCCGACGTGTTCTATGACGAACGTCCCGATCTCAACGAGATCATGACCCGTCACGGCATTCTCGGAGTCGAAATGGAAGCGGCAGAGCTTTACAATCTTGCCGCCCGCCACGGCGTGCGCGCGCTGGCCGTACTTACCGTCTCTGACCACCTTCTCACGAAGGAAGCCCTGCCGTCCGAAGACCGGCAGAGCTCGTTCGGCGACATGGTGCAGATCGCCCTCGAGGCGGCCTTCAGCTAGGCCGCCTTCCCCCTCAATACCGGTTCAGCGCCCGTGGCTGCGGTCATATCCGTTGCGCGCGGGCGTCCGCCACCCTTCCAGAGCCCCCTCGCGCGGCGCGAGGATCTCGACCTGCAGCGGATGGCAAGCGGCGGTGTCCGAGCTGTGCTCGGACGAGCAATCGCCCCCCCCGCCAACCCAGAGCGCGCCCACCCCGTACAGTCTAGTAAAAAAAAAAGAACCAGC
>NZ_JBYNAH010000213.1:0-8923 GCF_059781815.1 Salipiger sp.
CGATGATGTCGGAGATGATCCGCATCGAGGGTTCGGGCGGATAGATATAGGTGTTCCGCACCATGAACTCTTTCAGGATGTCGTTCTGGATCGTACCCGAGAGCAGCGCGCGGTCGTGGCCCTGCTCCTCGCCGGTGACGATGAAATTGGCCAGCACCGGGATCACCGCGCCGTTCATCGTCATCGAGACCGAGACCTTGTCGAGCGGGATGCCGTTGAACAGCACCTTCATGTCCTCGACCGAGTCGATCGCCACGCCGGCCTTGCCGACATCGCCGACGACGCGCGGGTGATCGCTGTCATAGCCGCGGTGGGTGGCGAGGTCGAAGGCCACCGAGACGCCCTGCTGACCGGCGGCCAGCGCCTTGCGGTAGAAGGCGTTCGATTCCTCCGCGGTGGAGAAGCCGGCATATTGCCGGATCGTCCAGGGCCTTCCGGCATACATGGTCGCCTTCACGCCGCGGGTGAAGGGCTCGAAGCCGGGAAGCTCGCCGACCTGCGGCAGCCCCTCGACATCCGCCGCCGTGTAGATCGGCTTGACCTCGATGCCCTCCAGCGTCTTCCAGGTCAGATCCTCGAGCGGGCGGCCCCGCAGCTCCTTTTCAGCGAGTGCCCGCCAGTCGTCCACCTTGGCTGTCATCGTCCTGTCCTCTCTTCTGTGAAGCCGGCGGCCAGTGCCTCCTGTCCCTGCCGGGCTTCGGGTCCTCTGTCAGTCGTGCCAACCCGTCCGCCCCGGCCATGAGCCAGAACAGATCGTCGGCATAGGTTTCCTGCATCCGGGCCGCCTGCGCGGGGCTGAACGGGCGCCAGGCGCCCTGCCCCGGGGGCAGCGGGAAATCGTCGTGCCGCGCGGCCAGCGCCGCGCGCAGCTCCGGCAGCGTTGGGCTGCGATGCGCCCAGATGCCCTGCGGCGGCAGCGGCGGTGCCTGCGTCAGGCCCGATGCCGCGCAAAGCAGCGCATCGGGGCGTGCCGCGAAGGTCTCGAACCGCGTCACCACCAGCTCGGTGCGCGGCAGGGCGCAGGCGATGTCGGCGATCACCGCGCGCCAGCCTCGCGGGCTCTGCGACAGCTGGTCCAGCCGCGCGGGCGACGGCGGTGCGACGCCGCGCGCCACCAGAAAGGCCAGCGCCGAGGCCCACCACGCCTCGGGCGAGCGGATCTGCAGCACCACGCGGTCCACCGAGCCGAAAGCGGCGCGCATCCGCTGCAACCGCACCCCGGCGTCGGGGTAGAGTGTGCCCGCGCGCAGGCAGGCCCGGGGCGTGCCCAGCATGTTCTCGTCCGAGACCAGCAGCCGCGCCACACCGCGCCGCGCCGAGGCCTCTGCCGCCACACGCACGCGCCTCTGCGCCTGCCGAAGATCGCCCGGCAGCGCCTCGGCCCCGATCAGGCCGTGAAACAGCCCCTTGCGGGTGCGCCAGGGCCCCCAGAAGCCGGTGCCCTGCGCCTCGAGCGCCGACGCGGCGCCGCGCAGATAGGTCTGGAAGCTCGTGCTTCCGGTGCGGTGCGCGCCCACGTGCAGAATGATCTGCATCTGCCCCAACCCTCATGGAAACGATCCGCGGCATCATGCGCAGCCCTCCATGAGAATGCGGTTAAACCCGGAAAAATCGTCGCGACACCGCGGCAAACGTTGTGAACTCGGCGACCCCGTGCCTATATCTCTGGGCATGAACCGCCGCATGACCCTCGCATCGCTCGTCTTTTTTACCCTCACCGCAAGCTTCGGTGCGGCGCAGGGCGCCGAAACGCCGGACACGCTCGACGAGATGATCCGGCCGGCGGGAGACTCGACGCTAGACGAGTTCCTCTGGGTGAAGCGGCCGCTGGTGGTCTTCGCCGACAACCCCGCCGATCCGCGATACGTGCAGCA
This sequence comes from Salipiger sp., assembly GCF_059781815.1. Taxonomy (NCBI): domain Bacteria; kingdom Pseudomonadati; phylum Pseudomonadota; class Alphaproteobacteria; order Rhodobacterales; family Roseobacteraceae; genus Salipiger; species Salipiger sp. Next base: position 1,875 of record NZ_JBYNAH010000213.1, read on the forward strand.
GATGCAGCTGATCTCCGAGCGGCTCGACGCGCTCGAGGATCGCGACGTGGTGGTGATCACCGACACCGATCCCTCGGCGGACACGCCGATCCGGCACACGCTCCGGGCGCGCGGCTTCATGTTCGTGCTGATCGCCAAGGACGGCACCATCCTGCTGCGCAAACCCGCGCCGTGGGACGTGCGCGAGATCTCGCGCTCGATCGACAAGCAGCCCCTGCGAAAGCAGGAGGTGCGCGACCGCCGCGCCCTGCCCGCGCAATGAGCCGCGCGGTGCGGATGATTGAATTTCACACCGTCCCGGGCTATATCTGAGCCATGGGCAAGCTCATCACATATCTGCAGCGGATCTTCCTCAAGCCGCTTCCAGAGCCGGTCGAACGCTCTCCGCATCGTTCCGGCCCGAAGATCAGCTACTGAATCCAAAGACTTAATCATTGGACCGCTCCGCATCTCCGGAGCGATCTGACCTGCGCGATTCGTCCGCCCCCGCGGGCACGAGCGCCGCGAAATCCGGCCGCGCGCGGCTGGTGTCGGCCTCTGCCAGAAGGCGGAACACCTCCTGATCCTGCTTGTGTGGCCGCGTGCGCGCGTTGAGCGCCAGCCAGGCCTGACAGCCGACCCGCACGGTCTGCAGACGCACTTCCTCGAAATCGAAATAGATCTCGGCCCGGCGCGCCCGCCCCAGCCGGCGATAGGCCGCGCCATTGAGATCCTGCGCCAGCCGCTGCACGTCGCCAAGCTGGGTGTAGAAGCCGATCACCGGCTGCATCACCTCCTCGGGCAGCAGCTGCAGGTTCGGCGCCAGCGTGGTCAGAACCACCGGCTCCTTGCCGCTCGGGATGAAGGGCTCGTAGCCCTCCTCGGCGATGCGCTCCGCCACGCTGCGGCCGCGCGCGTCATGGCCCAGCATGGTCGCGGTCAGCGCCTCGAGCCGTGCGTCGGCCGCCGAGGGCGCCGAGCGCTCCCAGAGCTCGAGGATGTCGGACAGGTAATCGAACACCTCCGAGCGCAGCGCCAGCAGCGTCTCGTTCAGCGCCTTGTCGCGGGCGCTTTCCTCGCGCCATGTCTGCACGAGGAAGGTAAAGACCCAGCCCGCGGCGACCACGCCGCCGGCCATCAGCCCCTGATAGAGATACCGCGGGTTTTGCGCGTTCCCGTTCGCCATGCCGTCGATCACCGGCAGCAGCGCCAGCACCGAGGCGACACCGAAAAGCGCGATGGGGGCGGCAACAAGCGCCGCCTTCCACAACACCCGCAGCACCTTGGCATCGAAGATGCAGTAGGCCACCAGCAGCACCGCCGCAAAGCTCACGAGCCGTTGCGGCAGGCTCTCCGGAAGCCTTGGCCAGACGAACAGGATCAGGCAGGCCAACGCCACCAGAACCGGAGCGACGACGCGCTCCAGCCTGAGGCCGCCATATGCCCGCTCCTGCCCGCCCATGCCGGAGTTACTCGAACTCCATGATCACGTCGTCGACCGCGAGGCTGTCGCCCGGGCCGGCGTTGATCTTCTTGACCACACCGGTGCGCTCGGCGCGCAGGATGTTCTCCATCTTCATCGCCTCGACGGTGCAGAGCGCCTGGCCCTCCTGCACCTCGTCGCCCTCGGCCACGTTCATCGAGACGATGAGACCCGGCATCGGGCAGAGCAGCATCTTCGAGGTGTCGGGCGGCAGCTTTTCGGGCATCATCCGCGCAAGCTCGGCCTGACGCGGGGTGCGCACGTGCACCTTGAGATCGGCCCCGCGCGAGCGGATGCGGAAGCCGCCCGAGATCTTGCCGACCTTGAGCACCAGCGGCTTGCCGTCCACCACCATGTGGGCCAGCGCCTGCCCCGGCGTCCAGTCGCCATCGACGCGGATTTCGCCACCGTCGGCAAAGGTCACGGTCGAGCCGGCCTTGTCGGCGGCGATGGTCACGTCAAAGCTCTCGCCCTGCAGCGAGATGTTCCAGACGTCGCCGACCTTGCGCTCGTGGTTGTCGAGCGTGCCCGAGATGCGGGTGCGCCGGATCTCGGCCACCCGGTTCATCGCCGCCGCAGCCGCCGCCACTTCGCGCAGCTTGGCGTCCGACAGGGTCACCCCCTCGAAGCCGTCGGGATATTCCTCGGCGATGAAGGCGGTGGTGATGTTGCCGGTGATGAAGCGCTCGTGGTCCATGACCGCCGCCACGAAGGGCAGGTTGTGGCCGATGCCCTCGACCTCGAAGCTGTCGAGCGCGTTGCGCATGGTCTCGATCGCGGCCTCGCGGGTCGGACCCCAGGTGCAGAGCTTGGCGATCATCGGGTCGTAATACATCGAGATCTCGCCGCCCTCGTAGACGCCGGTATCGTTGCGCACGATGCCCTCGCCCAGTTCCCCCTCTGCCGGCGGACGGTAGCGCGTCAGGCGGCCGATGGAGGGCAGGAAGTTGCGGTAGGGATCTTCGGCGTAGAGCCGGTTCTCGATGGCCCAGCCGTTGATGCCGATATCGTCCTGGGTGATCGAGAGCGGCTCGCCATTGGCGACGCGGATCATCTGCTCGACCAGGTCGATGCCGGTGATCAGCTCGGTGACCGGGTGCTCCACCTGCAGGCGGGTGTTCATCTCGAGGAAGTAGAAGTTCTTCTCGCCGTCGACGATGAATTCCACCGTGCCGGCAGAGGTGTAGCCCACCGCCTTGGCCAGCGCGACCGCCTGCTCGCCCATCGCCTTGCGGGTCTCGGGGTCGAGGAACGGGCTCGGCGCCTCCTCGACGACCTTCTGGTTGCGGCGCTGGATCGAGCATTCGCGCTCGTTCAGCCACAGCCCGTTGCCATGGGCGTCGCAGAGCACCTGGATCTCGATGTGGCGCGGCTGGGTGACGAATTTCTCGATGAAGATGCGGTCATCGCCGAAGGAGCTGGCCGCCTCGTTCTTCGACGACTGGAAGCCCTCGCGCGCCTCCTGATCGTTCCAGGCGATGCGCATGCCCTTGCCGCCGCCGCCGGCGGAGGCCTTGATCATCACCGGGTAGCCGATCTCGCCGGAGATCTTCACCGCCTCGTCGGCGTCCTCGATCAGGCCCATGTAGCCCGGCACCGTGCTGACGCCGGCTTCCTTGGCGATCTTCTTCGAGGTGATCTTGTCGCCCATCGCCTCGATCGCGCCCTTGGGCGGTCCGATGAAGGCGACGCCGGCGGCCTCGAGCGCATCGGCGAATTTCGGGTTCTCCGACAGGAAGCCGTAGCCCGGGTGCACCGCCTGCGCGCCGGTGTCCTTGATCGCCTGCATGATCTTGTCGATCACGATATAGGACTGGTTGGCCGGCGGCGGGCCGATATGCACGCCCTCGTCGGCCATCGCCACGTGCAGCGCGTGCTTGTCGGCCTCGGAATAGACGGCCACCGTCTTGATGCCCATCTTCTTCGCGGTCTTGATGACCCGGCAGGCGATCTCGCCCCGGTTGGCGATCAGGATCTTGTCGAACATCTTCGTCCCTTTCCTACGTATTCCTCAGGCCCTGCCCGTGCGGGGAGCGGCCACGAAAAAAGCCACCGGAGCGCGCGGCTCCGATGGCTTCGATGTTGTGCTGGCCGCCGCGCGGGGCGCGGCGGAGATCAGGCGATCAGTTGCAGTATTGCGGGGTGACATCGTCGCAGACGACGCCTGCGGTCGCGCCCACGGCAGCGCCGATGGTGCCGTCACCGCCCACGGCGCGGTCGATGAGATAGCCGCTGCCAGCCCCGATGCCGGCGCGGCCGAGATCGGACGTCTCGCAGGCTGCGACGGTGAACAGGCCAAGGATGGCGGCGATGCGAACGGCGTATTTTGCCATGGAAAAAATTCCCTTAGATTCAGTTGAGTGGTCGCAAGATCAACGCCACAAATCTGAATTGGGTTCCACGCAAATTTCACGGTCGTCGCGACACCGGCGACGGCCTGCCGAGCGCCGGCGGAAACCCGCACGGGGCCATGACGCTGCGGAAAAAGAAAGGCGGACGACGGGCCAGGGGATGTGCCGCGCCGCCCGCGAGGGGAAGGGTAACGGTGTTTGCCCGGGCCTCTGCGGTGGCACCGGACAACTCGCAACACCTCGACCTTGCCTGAGTCGGCAACACACGCATAGCGGTATTCGCCGAACGCCCTCGCGTCGGCGCTGCTCCGCTCAGCGCGGGCCGGGACAGGCAGCATCACGCCCAATCGTCGTTCTCCTCGAAGGCTTCGGGAAAGGATGCGCGCGCGGCCTGCTCGTCGATCACCAGCAGCGAGTCGTAGCTTGCGGGATCGAACGGGTCGTCATAGGGCAGCACCTCGCGCCCGAAGAGCCAGCTCAGCCGGCCAGCATCGAGATTGCCGCGCTCGAAGGGTTCGGTCCCGAAATGCGCCCAAAGCGACGCCATGAAGGCGAGGTCCGCGCGTTTGTCCGCCGACTTCCGATCGCGGAAGCGCTCGCGCCGCGTCAACGGCGTGACCCCGCGCGGGTTGGCGCGGCGGATGACGAACTGGTAATCGGTTCCGGGAAGACGGCCGGGAAAGCCGCGATGTTTCAGCATGTTGCCCTCTCAAGACGGAGCGGGCGCGCATGCGCCTGACCGACGGTCACATCCCGGTCGCCAAGGTGTGCGAGACCGCCCTGAGGCAGCCCACCACGAAGAGCCGGTCTGATTGCGGGTCTCGGGATCGCTCCGGTTCTGATTCTGATTTTCGTTCTGGGTCTCGTTACGGCTGCCACTGCCGCTGCCGTCGTCTGGCACGTCGGTCGGCTCGGCGCCAGCATCGGACGCGCGCCCCCTGTCACAGAGCGGCGGCTCGGGCCGAGGCCAAGCACGGGCAGCGAGGCCCTGCGCCTGAGCAAAGACCGCGACGAATGAGACTGTTGGTGGAACTCTTGACCTCCCGCTTGCTGCAACGTCGCCTGAGTTACGTCGAACCGGTGCGTCGAACAGTAGCAATCGCGGGAAGGACAGCCATGATCTCGGTCAACAAGACCTTGAGATCGCTGGGCCGGAAGATGGGCGGGCCCGAAAGCCCGCCCAGCAGTATTACTTGTACTTGCCGGTGTAGACGGGCTCGGTCGTGATCGGCTCCGGATCGACGACAACGAACTCTTCTTCCTGCTGGCCGCACGCGGCGAGACCGAACAGACCAAGCATTGCAAGCACTTTGATGCTCTTGGACATCTTTTTCTCCTGTCACATTCAACGGAACCGACATGAGCCTCCGGCCCTGCCCGTCCTCGTTCCGAGGTTTCGATTGCTTGGGTGCAATCAATCCCCAACATAGCCCAATCTGTGACAGGACAATATCGAACATGCGCGCATAGGTCGATTTGTGGCAGCAAAGCCTCAAAGATGAGCGGAACTAAGCTTCTGCCAGCAAGATGTTGTGGGAGCATCAAAAAGCCTCCCAGATGCAGCGACCTTCGCTGACCGAATAAGCCTCGAAATATTGGATCACGTCGGGATTCGCCTGCCCGAATTCGACCGGCGACTCCATCAGCGAGATCATCACCCGCGGCGGCTGCGGACCGATCACCGAGATCCGCGGCAGCGCGAATTCCTGGCACAGCAGATCCATGTCGGCAGACACCTCGGCGAATTCACGCGGGGCCGGGCCGCCGATCTCGGGGGCCACGAAACGGAAGCGGTAGGTCAGCGCCCCGCCCGGCTGATCCCAGATCATGTCGTGAAAGCGGACCTCCATGCCCGAGGGCACGGCCACGGCCTCGCCCAGCGCCGGAAGCGACGAGGCCGAGAGCAACATGAGCGTTGACCAGAAGCTCATCGCGCCCACCTCAGCCAGCGGGCGCGGTTGCGCGGATCCTCCAGCACGGCAACGAGCCGCGCCTCGGCCTGCGCGCGCGGGGCGGCGCCATCGAGCTGACCACCGGCGCGCAGCACCGTCGCGCCGGCCTCTTCGGTGACGGAGACGCAGGGCGAGAAGCCGCGCAGGGATTGCAGCGCACGCCAGAGATCCTGGCGCACCTGATGCGCCAGTCGGGCCTTGCGGCCAACCGGCGGCAGCCGCGTCTCGACGCTCAGGTCGAAACGCGCCGGCCAGCGGCGGGCGAGGATCAGCTCACCCTGCAGCTCCTGCGTATGCCAGCCCTTGCGGCGCATGGCTCCCCTCCCCCAAGGCCTGCTCAGAGCGGGATATTGTCGTGCTTCTTCCACGGGTTGCTGAGCGTCTTGTTGCGCAGCATCGCGAAGGCACGGCTGACCCGGCGACGGGTCGAGCGCGGCTGGATCACCTCGTCGATGAAGCCGCGTTCCGCTGCCACGAAGGGGTTGGCGAAGCGATCCTCGTAATCCGCCGTATGCTTGGCGATCTTCTCGGCATCGCCCAGATCGGCACGGTGGATGATCTCGGTCGCGCCCTTGGCCCCCATCACCGCGATCTCGGCGGTGGGCCAGGCATAGTTCACGTCGCCGCGCAGGTGCTTGGAGCTCATCACGTCATAGGCGCCGCCATAGGCCTTGCGGGTGATGACCGTCACCTTCGGCACCGTCGCCTCGCCATAGGCGAAGAGCAGCTTGGCGCCGTGCTTGATGACGCCGCCATATTCCTGGCCGGTGCCCGGCAGGAAGCCCGGCACGTCGACGAAGGTCAGGATCGGGATCTCGAAGCAGTCGCAGAAACGCACGAACCGCGCGGCCTTCTTCGAGCTGTCGATGTCGAGACAGCCGGCGAGCACCATCGGCTGGTTCGCCACCACGCCCACGGTCTGGCCCTCGAGTCGGATGAAGCCGGTGATGATGTTCTTGGCGTGCTCTTCCTGAATCTCGTAGAAATCGCCTTCGTCGGCGACCTTCAGGATCAGCTCCTTCATGTCGTAGGGCTGGTTGGCGTTCTCGGGGATGATGGTGTCGAGCGAGCCCTCGACCCGCGCCACATCGTCGAAGAACGGCCGCACCGGCGGCTTCTCACGGTTGTTGAGCGGCAGGAAGTCGACGAGGCGGCGCACTTCGGCCAGCGCCTCGACGTCGTTCTCGAAGGCGCCGTCGGCGACCGAGCTCTTCTTGGTGTGGGTCGAGGCGCCGCCAAGCTCCTCGGCGGTCACCACCTCGTTGGTCACGGTCTTCACCACGT
>NZ_JBYNAH010000214.1:0-8857 GCF_059781815.1 Salipiger sp.
CGTTGTCGGGGATGAACTCGAACAGCGTGGGGGGCGGCTCGCCCGGCGCGCGGCCGGTGAGATAGCGCGAATAGTTCTCAATGCCATTGCACACGCCGGTGGCCTCGAGCATCTCGATATCGAAATTGGTGCGCTGTTCGAGCCGCTGGGCCTCCAGCAGCTTGCCTTCGTTGACCAGCTGGTCGAGCCGCTGGCGCAGCTCCTTCTTGATCTCGATAACCGCCTGATTCATCGTCGGCTTCGGCGTCACGTAGTGCGAGTTGGCATAGACGCGGATGCGCTCGAAGCTGCCGGTCTTCTGCCCGGTGAGCGGGTCGAACTCGGTGATCGCCTCGAGCTCCTCTCCGAAGAACGACAGCCGCCAGGCGCGGTCTTCGAGGTGGGCGGGCCAGATCTCGAGGCTGTCGCCACGGACCCGGAACGAGCCGCGCTGGAAGGCCTGATCGTTGCGGCGGTATTGCTGCGCCACCAGATCCGCCATCACCTTGCGCATCTCGTATTCGCTGCCCGCGTGCAGATCCTGCGTCATCGCGCCGTAGGTCTCGACCGAGCCGATGCCGTAGATGCACGACACCGAGGCCACGATGATCACGTCGTCACGCTCGAGCAGGGCGCGGGTGGCCGAGTGGCGCATCCGGTCGATCTGCTCGTTGATCTGGCTTTCCTTCTCGATATAGGTGTCCGACCGCGCGACATAGGCCTCGGGCTGGTAGTAATCGTAGTAGGAGACGAAATACTCCACCGAGTTGTCCGGGAAGAAGCCCTTGAACTCGCCGTAGAGCTGCGCCGCGAGCGTCTTGTTTGGGGCGAGGATGATCGCCGGGCGCTGGGTCTCCTCGATCACCTTGGCCATGGTGAAGGTCTTGCCGGTGCCGGTGGCGCCGAGCAGCACCTGGTTGCGCTCGCCCTCGTCGATCCCCGCCGAGAGCTCGGCGATGGCGGTCGGCTGGTCGCCGGCGGCCTTGAACTCCGTATGCATGACGAAGCGCTTGCCGCCCTCGAGCTTCTCGCGCGCGCGCACGTCCGGGGCGGGGGCGTGCAGCATCGGCTGGGACTTGTCGGAATGGGCATAGGGCATCGGGCGCGGCTCCTCGGGCGGACGGAGTGAAGAATTGATGCCGCCGGGGCGAGATTCAAGGGGGAGGCTGCAGTGCCGCGAAAACGGGCAAGAGGCCGGAAGGTCAAGACTCGTGCCTTAAAGGGTTGAGCGGTTGGGATTTTGCGCCTGAGGGGCACCGAAAGCGCCGTGATTATGCTCTGCGCGATACACTTTTTCGTTGAAAAATTCGGACATCGAAACTTACCTTTTAATGGCAAGCAGCCGGCCCGGCCCGCCAGAGGACACGATACCCACCCCTCGCTCCCCCTGTGCCCTTTCGGTCGGACCAGCCGCTGTTTGCACCAGATCCGCCGTCAGGTGCCGACGATTTCACGACAAAGCCGCGCTGATCTCTTGCCCTGATCGGCCAAATTCCGGATAACGCTGGTGATCTTCAGGAGGGATTCCATGCGTGCACGGATCTACCAGCCAGCCCGGACGGCCATGTCCTCGGGCCAGGGCAAGACGAAACACTGGGTGCTCGAATTCGCCGCCAGCGCGCCGCGCGAGGTCGATCCGCTGATGGGCTGGACATCGTCCTCCGACACCCAGAGCCAGGTGCGTCTGCGTTTCGACAGCAAGGAAGCGGCGCTCGACTATGCGAAGGAAAACGGCATCGAGGCCACCGTCTCGGAGCCCAACAAGCGCAAGCCCAACGTGCGCGCGCGCGGCTATGCCGAGAACTTCGCTGTGGATCGGCGGGGTGCCTGGACGCACTGAGGTCTCGCGGCGGCCGGTGAGAGGCCGCTCAGCAGACAGACAAGGGCGCCCATCGGGCGCCTTTTCCATATCCGGAGGATGAATGGAGTTCCTTTTCGACGGCGACGAACCCGGGCGCGCGACCATCCTGCTGGCGCATGGCGCAGGGGCGGCGATGGACACGCCGTGGATGGCGGCGGTGGCCCGAGAGCTCGCCGAACGTGGTTTCCGAGTCGCCCGCTTCGAGTTCGCCTACATGGCCGGGCGCCGCGGCGGCGGCTCGAAACGCCCACCGCCCAAGGTCGATCTGCTGGCCGAGGAATACCGCGCCGCCATCGCGGCGCTGCCCGGCGAGGGCAGGCTGATCATCGGCGGGAAGAGCATGGGCGGGCGGGTCGCCAGCATGATCGCCGACGATCTGCTTGCGGCCGGGCGCATCGCGGGGTTGCTCTGCCTCGGCTACCCGTTTCATCCCACAGGCCAGCCCGAAAAGCTGCGCACCGAGCATCTCGGCACGCTGCGCACACCCACGCTGATCTGCCAGGGCACTCGCGATCCCTACGGCACGCGCGATGAGGTGGCAGGATACCCCCTCTCGGAGGCCATCGCGCTGCACTGGCTCGAGGATGGCGATCACGACCTCAAGCCGCGCAAGCGCGAAACCGGGCTGACGCTTCAGGATCATCTCGCGGGCACCGCCGATGCCATCGCGCGCTGGGCGCGGGATCTTGGCTGACCCTTCATCTGCGCGGTGCGCTTGGCTGGGCGCAGTCCCCTGCGCGGCCGGCCCCTAGCCGTCGAGCCCGAGCGCTTTGCGCATGTCGAAGACCGTGGCCAGGATCGGCGTGTCGTCTGAGCGCACCAGACCTTCCTTCGAGCGTTGGGTGTCCATGATGGTGAACATCACCACGAAGAGGAACCCGGAGAAGACGAACATCCGCCAGGTCAGCCGGCGCCCGAGCAGACCGGCGCGGTTGCCGAGCAGAAAGAGGGCCATCAGGGCCGAGGCGAGCAGGACGAGATGGGTCACCTCCGACATCGGGCTCGTCATCACCTGTAGCCGGTAGAGATGGGAATCGATGGCTTCGTTTATGGCGCCTGCGACGAAGGCCTTCATCGGGGCCGGCAGCGGGTCCGCCGTGGCCTCGAGCGTCAGCGGCCAAAGCCGCGCCTGCGCCTCGAGAGAGCGCTCGAGGAACGCCCGTGCGTCTTCTGGCGTCGACACCGCGCCGTTCCCCGGCAGCAGACGAGTCTCGGCATAGTCGAGAAGCGCGTGTTGCAGTTGCAGGCGCTCGGCCTCGGGCAGGTAGTCGCTGCGCAGGAAGGCCGTTCCAAGCGCCGCCGCCTCGTTCACCGTGGCGGCCTTGCGCGCCTGCGCGAGGCTCAGCGCATCGCCGAAGCTGAAGGCCAGCAGCAGGCCGAGCAGGGCGAGGATTGCGGCGAGGGTTGTCTCGCCGACCACGAGATCGATTTCCTGGCCCGCCTGCAGCAGCATCCGTCGTCGCGCCCGCCCGCCCCAGTAGCCGATCACCGCGATGAGCGGCAGACTGATCAGCAAGATGACGGCTGAGGTGTTGAGCGACAGAAAGGGCAGCTCTATCTGCGTGTAGAGCGACGCGGCGGTGGTGTCGTCCATGGTTCAATCCGGCTGATCAAATACTCCCGGAAACCGATGCTACACCGAACCCGCCGTAACGCCACAAGGATTGCGACTTGCGGGCGATAATTCGGTCGCAGGTGCGGCGCACAAGGGCAAGCGCTACTGCGCCGGCTGCAGGCGCCAGAGATTGGGGCCATCCTGCACGAGGTTGCGTCTCTCGGCTGCGTGGAGCCCCTCCTTGAGGAGCTGGGCGAGGTCGTCGCCCACCTCGGGATTGTAGATGTGGTAGAGATGGCCCGACGAGCTGCGCACCTGCAGGTCGCTGAGGTCGATCACCTCGACCCCGTCCAGTTCATCGACCGGATTGCCGGCCTCGCCGAGGCGCGGGTAGCCGTGCAGCTGCGCGGAGAGCGCCAGCGGCCAGTCGCGCTTCGTGACATAGACCGTGATGCTGGCAGCAAGCGGACGGATGCGCGGCAGCATGCGCTGGAAAATGCCAAAATCCATGTCCGGCGCGAGCAGCACCACTTCGCCGAGCTGCTCGCCGGTGCCGCGGTTCGCAAGTTCCGCCAGCGCATGGACCACGCCCCGCGCGCCGAGGCTGTGGCCCGCCACGTTGACCCGGTCCGGCCCGAAGCGGGCTTCGAGCTCGCTGATCGTGTCGGCGAGATCCGGCACGCTCCAGTAGAGGTCGGCCTCGTCGTGGGTGTAGTTCAGCGCGTCGCCATCCGAGGGCCAGCTGAACCAGAGAAACCGCCCTTCGAGCCCGGCATTCTCCTGCAGCGCGGTGGCGCGGCGGCAGCCCTTCTCGAAATCGATGTAGAAGCCGTGCGTGAAAATCACCGGCGCCGCATCCTCGGCGCTGGCCTCGAAGGCATCGAGCAGATCGCCGGGCGCGCTTTCCCGAATGCCGTCGACGCGCAGGATCTCTTCCGGGATGTAGAAGGGTGCTGCCTCGGCCACCGAGGAGAGCATCGGCAGGCGGCGCTCGCCGATGTCGCACCAGCCCGCCTTCAGATCGCTGCGCTCGTCGCCGTAGAAGTCGCGCGGATCGTCGAGCCCGGTGCGGTTGCGGATGGTGAGATAGGGCACGCCGCGGGGCATGTCGGCCAAGGTCGTCTCGGCCCGGACGGACGGCGCGGGCCCGAAGGCGGCGTACATCGCGGCGGCAAGTATGAGGCCCCACAGGGGGCTTGGACAGGTCGGCATGGCAGGTCTCCCTCCTCCGAATGCGCGCGGCTGCGAATCCTACGCGGGGCAGAGCGCGCGCGCAGGACCGCCGATTGCCGCAGCCCGCCCGGGATGCGTCAGAGCATCCACTCAACCGGCAGCCAGCTGATGAAGCGCACCACCAGCATCTTGAACCAGCCGGTCTCGGGCTCCTTGGTGAGCACGGTGTTGCTGCCGTCCTCGGCGGTCTCGATCCAGACCAGATCGCCGCTGTCGCCGCGCTCGACATGGTAATACTGCGCCGGGCTGTCGAGCATCTTGGCCAGCCCTTTGGCCATGGTGGGGCTCGGGATCAGCACGCCCATCTCGGTGTTGAGCCGGGCCGAGCGCGGGTCGAAATTGAACGAGCCGACAAAGATCCGCTCGCCGTCGACGGTGAAGGTCTTGGCATGCAGGCTCGAGGCCGAGCCAGCGATCATCCGGGACAGGTTGCGCTCTTTCTTCCGCTCCGCCTCGGGGCGCAGCTCGAGCACGGTGACGCCACTGTCGACCAGCGGCTCGCGGTAGGTCATGTAGGCGCTGTGCACCGGCGCCACATCGGTGGCGGCGAGCGCGTTGGTCAGCACCCGGGTCTTCACACCGGCTTCGGCAAAGCCCGAGAGCAGTGCGGTGCCGCCATCGCCGGGAATGAAATAGGCCGAGACAAGGTCGAAGGAGTGCTGCGGCTTGGCAATGTCGATGATGCTCGAGAGCAGGAGCCCGTCCGCCGTCGCCTTGCCGAGCCCCTTGGCCGGGTCGTCGCTGAAGAAGTCGACATCGCCCCACTCCAGCTCGAGCTTGCCGTCGGCGATGTTCTGGATCAGCGGCGTGTTGGCAATTGCCTCGTCGTAATCGGCCGCATCGGCGGTCGCGCGGGCGACCTTGGCCTCGGTGATCAGGCTTTCGAGCCCCTCCGGCGCCTCGGGGAGGATCAGCTCGGCAGGATAGGCCGACTCGCTGGCCCAGTAGGCATCGAAATTGTCCGACACCTCCTCGACCACCGGTCCGACCGCCAGCACATCGGCGTCGAAATAGTGCACGCCGTTGCCATAGTCGAAATAGATGTTGCCGATGTTGCGCCCGCCAAGGATCGTGGCCGCCCCGTCGACGATCATCGCCTTGTTGTGCATCCGCCGGTTCAGGCGCGAGAAATCGAACGCGTAGGACAGCAGCTTGGGATCGCGCAGGGTGAACGGGTTGAACAGCCGCACTTCGACATCGGGCAGCGCGTTGAGCGCCGCGAGCTCGGCGTCGAGCCCGGGCACGCCGTTGTCATCGACCAGAAGCCGCACCCGGACGCCGCGCTCGGCCGCCTGCCGCAGCTCGTCCAGCAGGATCCAGCCGGTCGTGTCGGTTTGCCAGATGTAATACTGCAGATCGATGCTCTGCTCTGCGGTGCGGGCGAGCAGGATGCGGGCGGCATAGGCCTCGCGCCCGTCCGCCAGCGGCCAGGTGCCGCTCTTGCCGGGCTGTGCCTCGGTGGCGGTCATCAATGCCTTGCCGAGCATGGTCTCGGAGGAGACCGGGATATGGGTGCTGTTGCTGCGGCCTTCGAGATCGGGCAGCGGAAACAGCAGCCGAAGCACGACGATCGCGATCGCGAGGAAGATCACGAGGACGAGAAGGAATCTCAGAAAGCGCATGTCACCCCCGACTACTGACCTGTTTTCAACAGGCTAGAGCCGCGACCTGAAACGGTCAACGCTTTGCGATGCGCTGGCGCTGCGGCATTCCCGCATGGCTGGACGCGGTTGGCCTGCGTTGCGGCGCGCGCGACTGCGCGGCTCGGCGGCGGGAGCGCGATCTTGCGAGGGCGATCCGGCGAGGGGGTATCCCGCTCTTTCGCCGTTCGCGACTGCAGATCGCCGGCCTGGCAGTCGTGGCCTTTCGTCCGAGATATTTCGGCTTTTCAGCCGAGGTCGCTCTGTATTGCAACGCGGCTATTCGGAAGCGGCGTCGCTTTTCGATAGGAATATCATGATTTCCATTGAATAGTCAGGATATTGGAGACGGGGCAACGCCCCCAGTCAGGAGGAAATACGATGAAGAATTCAATCCTGTGGATCATCTTTGGTGTGTTGCTCATTATCGGCGGCTTTTTCGCGCTGATGAACCCGTTCGTGGCGACCGTTGCGGCCGAACAGATGGCGGCATGGATTTTCCTCTTTGGCGGGGTGCTGCAATTCGGCGCGGCGTTCAAGGCCGGCGGCTGGGGCGCGCGCATCTTCGGGCTCTTGCTGGGTGTCGCCTATATCGTGCTGGGCTTCGGGCTGCTGTTTCACCCGCTCGCGGGCATCGTCACGCTGACGGTGATGGCGGCGATCATGTTCCTCGTGAACGGGGTGCTCAAGATCGTCTTCGCCTTCAGCCTGCGCGGTTCGGGCTTCTTCTGGCTGTCGCTTCTGTCGGGCGTGATCTCGGTGGTGCTGGCGGTGATGGTGTTCGGCAACTTCCTTGCCGCCTCGGTCTCGCTGCTGGGCATCCTGCTCGCCATCGAGCTGATCTCGAGCGGCATGACGATGCTGTCTTACGGCTTCTACGTGCGCAAGCATCCCGAGGCGGAAGCCGCCTGACGCGAGAAACGGGCGCCCCGCAAGGGCTGCGGGGCGTCTTCGCGCTTCCCCGGCGGGCCGGTTCCGGCGTACGGTCGTCCCGGCGCGCCGAGCCGCGCCGGGACCACACAGAGGAGTTCGGGGCCAGTGATGAAACTCTTTCTAGCGATCTTGCTGGCGGTTCCGACCTTCGCCAGCGCCGGGCTCGAGACGCTTCAGGCTGTCGACGAGGCCGAAGACTGGGCGATGACCAAGGCGACCTGCGCCGAGGCGCGAGGGCTGTTCCTCGTCGATCCGGCGGTGGCCGCCGACATGTCGGAGCATGACGTCATCGCCATGCAGTTCATCTTCGCCTACATGCGCGGCTTTGCCGCCGCCAAAGGCGTGAGCTACGGCACCATCCTCGCGGAGTTTGGCACCTATTGCGAGGCCAACCCCGACATCTTCTGGCTCGAGGGCCGGTAGCGACGGATGCGGCGAGCGATGCTGCCCGCCGCGCCCCTTGCGATCACTCGGGCCGTTCGTTCAACCGCAGCACCGTCACGCCGTTCTCGTTGGTCAGGCTCAGCAGGCTGCCGTTGCGCACGTAGCCGGTGGCGGCCTTGACCGCATCAAGCATGTCCTGTTCGAGCTTCATCTGCGGCTCGGGGCACATGCGGCGGGTGCCGGCAAAGGCCTCGGGAAACGAGATCGTGCCGTCGCCGATCTCGACGCTGCCGGTGAAGCGGTTGCAGCCGCCGAACATGGCGAAGTTGCCCTCGGCGTCGAAGGCGAGGGTCGGCGCGTCCTCGACCACCAGCAGCCGGCCGCCGATTTCGGAGACCTGCCACGGAATGCCTGCGATGCCCGGCATGTCACTCTCCGTTGCAACGGGTGCGATCTGCTCCAGCACGATCTCGGGCCGTTCGGGCGCGTCGCGGGTCAGTGCCGGGAACGAGGTCGTGGTGCGCAGCACGGTCTTGCCGTCCATCGCGACGCTCGCCGAAACCGCGTAGCTCATGCGCGCGTCGACGTCGTCGGTCTCGTAGGGCAGGCGGATCTCTGCGGGCAGCGTGTCGATCTTGTAGCTGCGCACCGCGAGCGGGATCGCGGCGGCATCGGCGCGCGAAATGTCGAGCAGTTCGACCTGCATCATCGCGTCAGGCGGCAGGGTCGCCCCGTCGGCGAGCCGCACAACGACATTGAGGTCGGCAGGCTCGGCAAGGGCCGGCGCGGCGGCGCAGGCGGCGAACAGCGTGGCGGCAAGGCCGCGGCGCAGGGTCTGGGTTGGTGACATCTTGGCTCTCCCACTCTTCCGGTCATTGCAGAGATAGGAACGCGGCTGGCCGTTTTCGCGGTCGCGATCCCGTGACCTCGCGTGACGCGCGCGGTTTCGCCGTCCCGGCTCTGGCGGTTCGAGGCCTGAAGCGGCCCGGTCTCACCGCCGTAAAAGGAGAACGGCACCCGTCACTCTCTTGTCAGAACTGTATCCACGCAAGGCCTGCCTGTCCACGGCCATGGCCCGCGCCCCGGATCAGGCTTGCGCGCTCCCCACCGCAAAGGCGCCGAGCCGGGCCACGTCGCGCACCGCGATTTCGGCATAGCCCAACTCTACCAGCCCCATCTCGGCCAGTTCCCCGAGCGCGCGGTTCACCACCTTGCGCGAGGCATTGGCGCTGCGTCCGAGCTCGGTCTGCGACATCGCGATGCGCGGCGTCG
>NZ_JBYNAH010000215.1:0-8846 GCF_059781815.1 Salipiger sp.
CCAGCACGCCGTCATACTTGCCGCCGGTGGGCTGGGTGTCGAGGTGGCTGCCGACGTAGACCGGCAGCGCGTCGGGGTCGGTGCCCTCGCGGGTCATGAACATGGTGCCCATCTGGTCGACACCCATGCTGAGCCCGGCCTCGTCGCACCACGACTTGAAGAGTGCGCGGCCCTCGGCATCCTCGTCGGTCAGGGTCTGGCGGTTGTTGCCACCCGCAATGCCCGGGCCGATCCTAGCCATCTCCATCAGGCTGTCCCACAACCGGTCGCCATTGATCCGGAGGTTCTCTCCCGGTGCCGCCATTCTTCCACTCCCTCTGCCGCTGGTTCTTTGCGCGTTCCGTGTCCGGGGCGCCGTTGTTTTTTACCATTTGGTAAAGGCACGATTGCAACCGCCCCGGAACGAGTCAAGAATTGTGTTCCGGGACCCTCCCGGAATATTGGCAGATCCCGGGCGTCATTGCCCGAAAAATGAGCGGAGAGACGCGTGCATGGCCGGTGAGCCCGCGAAGAAACCGAGTCGCATCCAGATACGCAACCGCCGTCGCATCATGGATGCCGCGCTCGAGGTGTTCTCGCAGCATGGCTACCGCGGCGCCACGCTGGACCAGATCGCCGATGAGGCGGGCATGTCGAAGCCCAACCTGATCTACTATTTTGACGGCAAGGCGGCGATCCACGTGGCGCTGCTGAACGCGCTGATGGAGGAGTGGCTGGCGCCGCTGGCCGAGATGGACGAAGGCGGAGAGCCGCTCGACGAGATCCTCACCTACGTGCGCCGGAAGATGGATATGAGCCGCAAGTATCCGCGCGAGAGCCGGCTTTTCGCCAACGAGATCATCCAGGGCGCGCCACGCATGGGCCCGCATCTGGAGAGCGGGCTGAAGCCGCTTTTCGACGAGAAATGCGCGTTGATCCGGGGATGGGTCGAGGAGGGACGGCTGGCGCCGACCGACCCGCAGCAGCTGATCTTCTCGATCTGGGCAATCACCCAGCATTACGCGGACTTCGAAGCGCAGGTGCGGGTGCTGATCCCGGACGAAGGCGCCGGTTGGGACGCGGCCTATGCGCATGTGGACACGTTGTTCCGGAAATTGCTCACGCCCTCGGCAACGTCTGGTTAACCAGAATCGCGCGAGGGTGAGGCATGCAGTTTATGTCGATCCGCCCACCTCCAAAGAAAGACGACGCGCCCGCGCCGCACAACCCGGCATGGCAGGCGCAGTTGTTCTCCGCCAAGGCGGTCGGACGCGGCGGTATTGTCCGGCGAAAGAAGCGAGACGTGCATCGGGAGGTCGGGTATGAAGCGCTTCTGGCGGAGGTGAGGGCGCGCGGATTTCACCTCATCGAATGCGGCAATCAGTACGTGATCATCTGCAACGCCGGGCAGATGCGCGTGCATTGCTGAGCGCCGGGGGTCCGAAGAAAATTCGTACGAATTTTCTTCGGACAAGATTTTTCAAGATTTTTCGTACGAAAAATCTTACTTAGCGGCCTTCACGGCCATCGGGTTGTTGGGATGCGTCGTCCAGTCCGCCGGAACCGTCTCGACCACCTTGCCAGTGCGCGGATCCACTGATCCCGGCGCCATCCGCTCCATCGTGATGCAGTCCTCGACCGGGCACACATTGACGCACAGGTTGCAGGCCACGCACTCGTCGTCCTTCACCGTGAAGACCCTATCCTCGGACATATCGATCGCCTGGTGCGAGGTGTCCTCGCAGGCCGCGTAGCACCGCCCGCAGGAAATACACAGATCCTGATCGATCTTCGCCTTGCTGATGTAGTTCAGGTTCAGGTGCTGCCAGTCCGACACGTTCGGCACGGCACGTCCCACCAGATCAGACAGCGCGATCTCCTTCTCGTCGAGATACTGCGACAGGCCCGAGATCATCTCCTGCACGATCTTGAACCCGTAGGTCATCGCCGCCGTACAGACCTGGACGTTGCCCGCCCCCAGCGCCATGAACTCCGCGGCGTCCTTCCACGTGGTCACCCCGCCGATGCCCGAGATCGGCAGACCGCGCATCTCCGGCGAGCGGGCAATCTCGGAGACCATGTTCAGCGCGATCGGCTTCACCGCCGGGCCGCAATAGCCGCCATGCGCGCCCTTGCCGTCAATCGTCGGCTCCGGCGCGAAAAGATCGAGGTCCACCGAGGTGATCGAATTGATCGTGTTGATCAGCGACACCGCGTCGGCGCCGCCCGCATGCGCCGCCATGGCCGGCTTGCGGATGTCGGTGATGTTGGGGGTCAGCTTCACGATGCAGGGCATTCGGGTGTACTGCTTCACCCAGCGAGTCACCATCTCGATATACTCGGGCACCTGGCCCACCGCCGAGCCCATGCCGCGTTCGGACATGCCGTGAGGGCAGCCGAAGTTCAGCTCGACGCCGTCCGCGCCGGTCTCCTCGACCAGCGGCAGGATCGCCTTCCACGCCTCCTCGGTGCAGGGCACCATGATCGAGGCGATGAGGGCGCGGTCGGGATAGTCCCGCTTCACCGATTTCATCTCGCGCAGGTTCACCTCGAGCGGGCGGTCGGTGATGAGCTCGATGTTGTTCAGCCCCAGCAGACGCCGGTCGGCGCCCCAGATCGCGCCGTAGCGCGGGCCGTTCACGTTGACCACCGGCGGACCTTCCTCGCCCAGCGTTTTCCACACCACGCCGCCCCAGCCGGCCTCGTAGGCACGGCGGACGTTGTATTCCTTGTCGGTCGGCGGCGCCGAGGCGAGCCAGAACGGGTTCGGAGATTTGATACCGATGAAATTGCTCGTCAGATCAGCCATTGTCGCGTCCTCCCTCAGCCCATCAGGCTCATGTGGATGTCCTCGGCGGCGTCGCGGCCCTCGGCCACGGCAGTCACCGTCAGATCGTCGCCGCCGCTGGCGCAGTCGCCGCCGGCCCAGACGCCCGGCACCGAGGTGCGGCCGGTTTCGTCCACGGCGATCTTGCGACCGTCGAGCTCCGGAAGCCCCTCGCCGGTCAGCGTCTGGCCAATGGCCCGGAACACCTGGTCGGCGGGCAGGCGGAAGCGCTCGCCGGTCGGCGCCAGCGCGTCGTCGGTGAACTCGAACTCGATCTCGCGCACTGCGCCGTTGCCATGCACCGCCACTGGCGAGGCGTTGCAGATGATCCGCACGCCCTTCGACTGTGCCAGCTCCTGCTCGTAGACCGAGGCAGCCATGCGCTCCTGCGAGCGGCGGTAAACGATGGTGACGTTGAGCGCGCCCAGGAGCTTGGACTGCACCGCCGCGTCGACCGCGGTCATGCCGCCGCCGATCACCACCACGTCGCGACCCACCGGCAGTGCCGCGAGATCCGAGGCCTGCCGCAGGTCGGCGATGAACGACACCGCGTCGGCCACGCCATCCTTGTCGTCGCCCTCGACGCCGAGCGCGTTCACACCGCCAAGCCCGAGCCCGAGGAACACCGCGTCATATTCGGCCTTCAGCCCTTCCAGCGTCACGTCGCGCCCCAAAGCCACGCCGCTCTTCAGTTCGATGCCGCCGATCTGCATCAGCCACTCCACCTCGCGCGCGGCGAAATCCTCGGTGCTCTTGTAGGCGGCGATGCCGTATTCGTTGAGACCGCCCGGTTTCGGCCGCGCGTCCATCAGCACCACGTCATGGCCCATCATCGCCAGCCGGTGCGCGCAGGCCAGGCCCGCGGGCCCCGCCCCCACCACCGCGATGCGCTTGCCGGTGGCCACGTCGCGCTCGAACGGGTGCACGTCCTGCGCCATCAGCGTGTCGGTGGCGTAGCGCTGAAGACGGCCGATCTCGACCGGCTTGCCCTCGGCCACCTCGCGCACACAGACCTCCTCGCAGAGCGTCTCGGTCGGGCAGACTCGGGCGCACATGCCGCCAAGGATGTTCTGCGACAGGATCGTCCGTGCCGCCGCCTCGGGCGTGCCGGTCGCGATCTGCCGGATGAAGAGCGGGATGTCGATGGTCGTGGGACAGGCCGTCGCGCAGGGCGCGTCATGGCAGAAATAGCAGCGGTCCGCCGCCACCAGAGCCTCGTGATCGTCGAGCGCTGGGTGCAGGTCCGCAAACCCCGCCTCGATCGTCGCCTTGTCCATCCGTCCCGGCTGAATACCGGGGAGCAGTGCCTTTGGGTCCATGGGTCGCCTCCCGCTGCCTTGTGTTTGACAGAAGCGTTCCACAGGTCGATTTTTTTATCAATCGGTAAAATATCTGCGGGCCGTGCGCCCGCGGCCCGACGCACAAATTTCAGGCACCCGCGCCGGACAGGCGCCGCAAAACGAAAAAGGCCGCCCCGAAGGAGCGGCCTTTCCCAGATCGGAAGCGCTGAACCGGATCAGTTCTGCGCGTAGAATTCGATGACGAGGTTCGGTTCCATCTGGACCGGGTACGGCACGTCGGCGAGGCCGGGGGTGCGCACGAAGGACGCGGTCATCTTGGAGTGGTCGACCTCGAGGTAGTCCGGCACGTCGCGCTCGGGCAGCTGGGCGGCTTCCAGAACCACTGCGAGCTGCTTGGACTTCTCGCGGACCTCGATCACGTCACCCTCTTTCACGCGGTAGGAGGGGATGTTGACGCGCTTGCCGTTCACCAGCACGTGGCCGTGGTTCACGAACTGACGGGCTGCGAACACGGTCGGCACGAACTTGGCGCGGTAGACGACGGCGTCGAGGCGGCGCTCGAGCAGGCCGATGAGCAGCTCACCGGTGTCGCCCTTGAGACGCTCGGCCTCGGCGAAGATGCGACGGAACTGCTTTTCGGTCAGGTCGCCGTAGTAGCCCTTGAGCTTCTGCTTGGCGCGGAGCTGCAGGCCGAAGTCGGACAGCTTGCCCTTGCGGCGCTGACCGTGCTGGCCGGGGCCATATTCGCGGCGGTTGACCGGGGACTTGGCGCGGCCCCAGATGTTTTCGCCCATGCGGCGGTCGATTTTGTACTTGGCAGACGTGCGTTTGGTCACGGCTGATCTCCTTCGTTCAGGTTTCGAAGGGCGTTGTCCTCTCTCCGGATCTGGCCGAAGCGACAGGGCATCCCCTCGCGGGGGCCACCAACACCAATGAAGCGGCGCTTATATGCGCCCTTGCGCCCGAGTCAACACCCCTCGGCACGAAACCCGTCGCGTCGGGGCGGAGACCGGCATTTACTCGCAATTAAGCGCTCCGCGCCACACTCTCCCCGCGGCGGATCGCATGCAGCAGGAAAGGCATTGGCGGGTGAAAGGGGCTCCGGACAAGCAGGGCAACCTGGAAAGACAGGGTAAGGCGGGCGCGCGCGCGCGGGCCGGCAGGCAGGGCCAGAACGCGCTCGAGCTTGCTCTGGCCAAGCGCGACCGCACGATTCTGCACACCGTGCGCGAGGCGATCCGCCACCGGCAGGTGATGCTGGCCTTTCAGCCCGTGGTGCAGGCCCGCCGGCAGCAGTCCATCGCCTTTCACGAGGGGCTCATTCGGGTGCTCGACGAAACCGGCCGCGTGGTCCCCGCGCGGGAATTCATCGAGACGGTCGAGGAAAGCGAGGATGGCCGCCGGCTCGACTGCATCGCCCTCGAACATGGCCTGCGCGAGCTCGAGCGCGAGCCGGGGCTGCGGCTGGCGATCAACATGTCGGCGCGCTCCATCGGCTATCACGGCTGGCTCGACACGCTGACCCGAGGCCTCCGCGCCGGCCCCACCCTGGCCGAGCGGTTGATTCTCGAAATCACCGAATCGTCGGCCATGCTGGTGCCCGAGCTGGTGATCGGCTTCATGGACGATCTGCAGGCCCGCGGCGTGACCTTCGCGATGGACGATTTCGGAGCGGGCTACACGGCCTTGCGGCATTTCAAGCAGTTCAGCTTCGACATCCTCAAGATCGACGGCCAGTTCATCCGCGGCATCGCGCAGGATGCCGACAATCAGGTGATGACCGGGGCCATCGTGGGAATCGCTCACCAGTTCGACATGTTCACCGTCGCCGAATCGGTCGAACGGGCCGAGGATGCCCAGTTTCTCGCCGGGATCGGCGTCGACTGCCTGCAGGGCTACTATTTCGGCGCGCCGACAGTGTCCCCGGCCTGGCGCGACGCGCCCGAGCAGCACGCCACCGGCTGAACGGCGCCCTCCGGGCGGCGCAACCGGCCCTCTCTGCCCGATATTTCGGCGACCATTTGCGCTATCATGAGACGATTTCGGCAGACAGCCCCTGTCCCATGCCGCAGCGGCACGCTATCAACAAGGCGCAAGATCAATGAGGGGGGTCTTGCCGGATGGCCAGGCCTCCCGCCTTACGCTCTGCTTGGAGGAGTCATCCATGACCAATGTCGTCATCGCATCCGCGGCCCGTACCGCCGTCGGCAGCTTCGGCGGTTCGTTCGCCAACACGCCCGCGCACGATCTCGGCGCTGCCGTGCTCGAAGCGCTGGTTGCCCGCGCCGGTATCGAGAAGGGGGAGGTCTCCGAGACCATCCTCGGCCAGGTGCTGACCGCCGCTCAGGGCCAGAACCCCGCACGCCAGGCGCATATCAATGCCGGTCTCCCGCAGGAGAGCGCCGCCTGGAGCATCAACCAGGTCTGCGGCTCGGGTCTGCGCACCGTGGCCCTCGCAGCTCAGCACATCATGCTCGGCGATGCCGACATCGTCTGCGCCGGCGGCCAGGAAAACATGTCGATGAGCCCCCACGCCCAGAACCTGCGCGTGGCCCATAAGATGGGCGATGTGAAATACATCGACACCATGATCAAGGATGGCCTCTGGGACGCGTTCAACGGCTACCACATGGGTCAGACCGCCGAGAACGTCGCCGAGAAGTGGCAGATCAGCCGCGAGCAGCAGGACGAGTTCGCGCTGGCCTCGCAGAACAAGGCCGAGGCCGCGCAGAACGCCGGCAAGTTCGATGACGAGGTGATCCCCTTCACCATCAAGACCCGCAAGGGCGAGACCGTGGTCGACAAGGACGAGTACATCCGTCACGGCGCCACCATCGAGAACATGCAGAAGCTGCGCCCGGCCTTCACCAAGGACGGCTCGGTCACTGCGGGCAACGCCTCGGGCATCAACGACGGCGCCGCCGGCGTGCTGCTGATGTCGGCCGAGAACGCCGAGAAGCGCGGCATCAAGCCGCTCGCGCGCATCGCCTCCTACGCCACCGCCGGTCTCGACCCGTCGATCATGGGCGTGGGCCCGATCTACGCCTCGCGCAAGGCGCTGGAAAAGGCCGGCTGGAGCCCCTCCGACCTCGACCTCGTGGAAGCCAACGAGGCCTTCGCCGCGCAGGCCTGCGCCGTGAACAAGGACATGGGCTGGGATCCGTCGATCGTGAACGTGAACGGCGGCGCCATCGCCATCGGCCACCCGATCGGCGCCTCGGGTGCCCGCATCCTCAACACCCTGCTGTTCGAAATGCAGCGTCGCGACGCCAAGAAGGGCCTCGCCACGCTCTGCATCGGCGGCGGCATGGGTGTCGCGCTCTGCGTCGAGCGCGACTGACGAAACAGGACGGGGGGCGCCCAGCCCCCCGGACGCGCCTGCAATGACGGTACTTCCCAAGGACCCTGCGCAGATCGTCTTTTCCGGAGGTGGCCTGCGCTGCTTCTGGCAGGGCGGCTTTCTGACGACGCTGTGCCAGCGGCGCAAGCTTGCCCCGCAGCGGATCACCGGGGTCAGCGGCGGCGCGCTTGCCGGCGCGGCGTTCCTGAGCGGCAACGAGCGTCGACTGCTCGACGAGATGTGCGCCGAGTTCGAAAAGCAGGACAGCAATCTCGACCTGTTCCAGCCGGACGAGAACGGCATCACCCCGCATCAGGAGCTTTATTGCGAGGTTGTCGCCCGCGTCATCGACGACGCCGCCGCCCGCAAGATCGCCGACGGCCCGCAGTTCCAGATCCTCATCGCCCACCCGCCCGAGACCGGCCTGCCCACGCTCACCGGCACCGCCATGGCGCTGGCCTACGAGGCCGAGCTGCACACGGTGAACTCGCCGCATTTCAGCTGGGCCGAGAAGCTCGGGCTGAGCGCGCATCTGGTCGACGCCAACCAGGCCGCCCGCGATGGCAAGCTGGTCGAGCTGATCAGCGCCGCGGCGGTGATTCCCCCGGTCTTTGAGCCGCCGCTCTGGAACGACCGCCGCGTCGTCGATGGCGGCATGGCCAGCCAGGCGCCGCTGCCCGAGCCCGACGAGGGCGTCACGATGGTGCTGCTGACCCGCGACTACAAGCGTCTGCCCGAGGTCGAGGGGCGGGTCTACATCGCTCCCTCGCAGGAAACCGCGGCGGACAAGATCGATTTCACGGATCCGCAGAAATTGCGTGATACCTGGGCCCAGGGAGAGCGGGACGCGCGGCGCCTGCTCGACCAAGGTTGAAGTTTTCGCGCAACATTGTTGCGCATCTTGATTTTGGTGAGTAACGATGTTTCGAAATAAATTAGCCAGGATCGGAGGATGAAGATGGCGAAAGTTGCACTGGTCACGGGTGGAAGCCGCGGTATCGGGGAGGCGATCTCGAAGGCGCTCAAGGCCGAGGGTTACGAGGTCGCAGCGACCTATGCGGGCAATGACGAGAAGGCCGCGAAGTTCACCGAGGAAACCGGGATCAAGACCTACAAGTGGAACGTGGCCGATTACGAGGCCTCGAAGGAAGGTCTCGCCAAGGTCGAGGCCGATCTCGGCCCGATCGACGTTGTGGTGGCCAATGCCGGCATCACCCGCGACGCACCATTCCACCGGATGACCCCGGATCAATGGCGCGAGGTGATCGACACCAACCTGACCGGCGTCTTCAACACCGTGCATCCGGTCTGGCCGGGCATGCGCGAACGCAAGTTCGGTCGGGTGATCGTGATCAGCTCGATCAACGGTCAGAAGGGCCAGTTCGCCCAGGTCAACTAC
>NZ_JBYNAH010000393.1:0-2019 GCF_059781815.1 Salipiger sp.
ATCGTCTCGGCCGACCGCTCGGAGGCGTTGCGCGAGGCCTGCGCGGCGCTGCAGATCGAGCTGCTGTCGAAGCCGGTGGACCGGCACCGGCTGGGCCGGTTCTTCGACGCGGTGGTCCGCGGCACGCTGGCGGCGGAGTGAGCGGCGCTCAGCGGGCCTTGAAGAGCCCGCCGAGGATGCCGCGCACGAGGCGCTTGCCGGTGGTGCCCGAAAGCTCCTTCAAAACCGCCTGCCCCAGCGCCTCGCCAATGGAGTTCGGCGCGCTGTAGCGGCTGGAGCGCGGCTTGCTGGTGGTCTTGCGCACCGGCTTGGCGCGCGGGGTCGGATCGTAACGCCGGGCGCGGTTGTACTCGCGGATCATGCCGGCGGCGTCCTCGGTCTCTGGCGAGCCCTCCTCCGCCCGCTCCGCCTCTTCGGCCGCTTTCGCCGCCTCCTCGGCCCGGGCCTTGAGGATCTCATAGGCCGAATGCCGGTCGAGCGGCGTGTCGTATTTCGCTGCGAGCGTCGAGCCCGCCAGCACCACGGCACGCTCCTCCGGCGTGATCGGCCCGAGCTGCGACGAGGGCGGGCGGATCAGCGTACGCTCGACGATGCCCGGCACGCCCTTCTCCTGCAGCATCGAGGTCACCGCCTCGCCGGTGCCGACTTCGCGGATCGCCACCTCGGTGTCGAAGGCGGGGTTCGGGCGGTAGGTCTCGGCGGCCTGCCTTAGCGCCTTCTTGTCGCGCGCGGTGAAGGCGCGCAGCGCGTGCTGCACCCGGTTGCCGAGCTGGCCCAGGATGTCCTCGGGAATGTCGTCGGGGTTCTGGGTGATGAAATACACCCCCACCCCCTTGGAGCGGATCAGCCGGGCCACCTGCTCGACCTTGTCGACCAGCGCCTTGGGGGCGTCGTCGAACAGCAGATGCGCCTCGTCGAAGAAGAAGACCAGCTTCGGCTTGTCGGGGTTGCCGACCTCGGGCAGCTCTTCGAAGAGCTCCGAGAGCAGCCAGAGCAGGAAGGTGGCGTAGAGCCGGGGCGAGGCCATCAGCGCGTCGGCGGCGAGGATGTTGACGTGGCCGCGCCCGTCGGGGGCGAGCTGCATCAGATCCGAGAGCGCCAGCGCCGGCTCGCCGAAGAGCTTGTCACCGCCCTGGTTCTCGAGCACCAGAAGCCGGCGCTGGATCGCCCCGATCGAGGCGGTCGAGACATTGCCGTAGCGCAGCGACAGCTCCTTGGCGTTCTCGCCGACCCAGACCAGAAGCGCCTGCAGATCCTTGAGGTCCAGGAGCGGCATGCCCTGCTCGTCCGACAGGCGGAAGCCGATGTTGAGCACGCCCTCCTGCGCGTCGGTGAGTTCCAGCAATCGCGCCAGCAGCAGCGGGCCCATCTCGGCCACGGTGGTGCGCACCGGATGGCCCTGCGCGCCGAAGAGATCCCAGAACACCGCCGGGAAGGCCTCATAGGTGAAATCGTCGAAGCCGATGGTGGCGTTGCGCTTGGCGAAAGCCTCATGCAGCTTGCCATCCGCGCTGCCCGCCTTGGCCAGCCCCGAGAGATCGCCCTTCACATCGGCGAGGAAGACCGGCACGCCCGCCGCCGAGAAGCCCTCGGCGAGGATCTGCAGCGTGACCGTCTTGCCGGTGCCTGTGGCCCCCGCGATCAGCCCGTGGCGATTTGCATATTTCAGCGCCAGATACTGCTTCTCGCCGTAGCCCTCTCCGCCACCGCCTAAAAAAACGCCACTTTCCATGCCAGACCTCCACGCGCGAACGTCCCGAGCATACATTCTTAACCTTTTGATGCCAGTGTCTTTTTTGTCCGGGGCAACATGTCCTCTCCTGCTCCGGGCAGACTTCCTCCCTGTCAGACTGGCCGCGCTTTCGGGCGCGGCCTTTTTATGCAGTTGTGATCGCGATGATGTGAGAAACCCTGTTGACCGCCCCCAGAGAGTTTCGTAGCGTTCGGCCAATGACAAAGCCGGCCGGTCCGGCAGGGAGCAAGGGGGAAGGGACCGTATGGTCCCATTTCTCTTTTGTT
>NZ_JBYNAH010000001.1:0-9876 GCF_059781815.1 Salipiger sp.
CCGCACCGTGGCGCGCTGGTCCGAGCACTCGCTCTACTCCGAGGCCCACGTGACCTTCGAGGACGATGCCGGCGCCTACAACCAGGAAGACGCGAAGGGCTTCATCCAGCTCAACGCGCTGCGCCTGAAGCTGCTGGCCGCGCGCAATCGCCGCTTCCAGGGCTGAGCCAAGCCTCAGACGTCGAGAAAGATTGCCCCCGCCGGACATGCCTCCGGCGGGGATATTTTTGGCCAGAAGAAGACAGGGGCGCTTCCCTCATGGCTTCTTCTGGCTCAAAATATCCCGGGGAGTCCGCGCCCCGCGCGGGCGGGGCAGCGCCCCGATTTGCCGGAGGTCACCATGGCAGAGCTTCAGGAGTTCGTGGAGGCGCAGGATCGCCACTGGCCGCAGATCCTTGCCGAGCTGCGCGACGGGCGGAAGGTCACGCACTGGATCTGGTACGTGTTCCCGCAGCTCGACATCCTGGGCCGCTCGCAGATGGCGCGGCATTTCGGCCTGTCCGGGCTGGACGAGGCTGCGGCGTATCTCGGTCACCCGGTCCTCGGGCCGCGGCTCCGTGAGGCGACCGAGCTCGTGCTGAGCCACGAGGGCACCGCGCCGGTGGAGATCCTCGGCCCCGTCGACGCGCTGAAGCTGCGCTCCTGCATGACGCTTTTCGAGGCGGTGCCCGGTGCGCCGGGCTGTTTTCGCGAGGTGCTGAACCGGCTCTATTCCGGCGAAAGATGCCCTGTCACACGTGACGCACTGGGCTGAGGCGGGCAAGAAAAAGCCGCCCCCGCGGCCAGTGCGGGGACGGCGCCGAAGACCGTCATTGAGCCAGGAAGGGCGGCCTCCGGATACTTGTTACGGGAACCGGTTACTCGTTACCGAAACTCTCAGTCCACGGTGATCGTGGTCATCACGAGGTTGCCGTCGACACGGATCGGGCCGTCTTCCTTGGCGCCGAGCGTGTACTCGAACACGCCCGTCTCCATCCCGCCCTCTTCGCCATGCACCATCAGCATCAGCATGTCGCCCGAGGCGACCTCTTCGGTAAGGATCGCCGCCACATCCATGGTCTCGCCGGCGCGCAGCGGCGCGTGGCCGACCACCGGGCCGGGCTTCATCTCGGCATCGGTGCGGTGCACAACCAGCCAGCCGTTGCTCTCGGCCATGACCTGTTCGGCGCTCACGACGCCGTTCGACACGCTCTGATCCATCGCCTTGACCATCGGCATAGCGTGGTCATCGGCAAGGGCCGCTCCGGCGGTGAGGGTCAGGGCGGCGGCAACTGCGAAACTCTTCATCATACTCTCCTGTCGTGTCTTGGGCAGGCAACCCGATGTTGCCCGATCTGCCCTTAACCACGGAGCCCGAGAGGGGGGAGTTTCAGCAGCGACCGAAAAAACCTGAAAAAAATCAGATCAGGGTTTTGGCGCGCATCTTGTCGTAATGAACCATGGCCTCGTCGGCGAGCGCCTTCGCGCGCCCGTCGAGCACCGGCAGCGGGCCTTCCGGCCCGGCAAAGCCGGTGGAGCGATGCACAGAGGCGTACCAGTGCGGCGCCCAGACGCCATCCTGCGCGTGCCCGCCCGCGGGCCAGCTCAGCATCGCCGGGTCGAACGCCAGCCCGATCGCCTCGCAAAGCGCGCGCAGCTTGCCCTCTGGGTCATTGCGGATGTCAGCGCTGTCGATGACGTAGGGCGTCAGCCCGAGGGAAGAGACATGCTCGTAGAGCCCGGCCTGCAGGGCAAAGCCAATATCGGCGGCGGTGGGGTTTTCGTAACCCTTGGAAAAGCTCGCCACCACGCGCGCCGGATGGCGCAGCAGGAAGATATTGACGCACTCGGCCATGAAATCGCGCGGCATGCCGGGGATCATGTGCTGGCACATGTGCTTGTGATAGGCATGCGGCTTGCCTCCGGGGATCGGCCCCGAAAGCTGCGCCGCCACCTCTTCGCCGCTCTCGGGGCGGCTGGCCTTGATCTCCTCGCCCATCGGATGCGCGAGCCCGGTCATCCGCAGGTAGGGTCCGTAGAAGGGCTCATCCACCACATGGAAATCCGCGCGGTTGCCGAAGGCGTACATCATCGCGGTCGAGAGGTTCCGCGGGCCCGACCACATGGCGATCTTCATGACGTGACAAGCTCCTTGTAGAGCGCCCGCAGGCGCTTGGTCATCGGACCCATCTCGCCCGTGCCGATGCGGCGGCCGTCGATCTCGCCCACCGGGGTCTGGGCGCCGAACGTGCCGGTGAGGAAGGCCTCGTCGGCGCCGTAGGTGTCGACCAGCGAGTAGTTGCGCTCGTGCACCGGGATATCGTTGGCGCGGCAGAGGTCGATGACCTTCTGCCGGGTGATGCCGTTCATGCAGTAATCGCCTGTCGAGGTCCAAACCGCGCCCTTGCGCACGATGAAGAAGTTGCAGGCGTTGGTGGTGTTCACGAAGCCATGCACGTCGAGCATCAGCGCCTCATCGGCCCCGGCCTTCTCGGCGGCAATGCAGGCGAGGATACAGTTGAGCTTGGAATGCGAGTTGAGCTTGGGGTCCTGCGTCATCGGCAGGCCGCGCTGGTGCGGCACGGTGGCGAGGCGGATCGGGCGCGGGATCGAGGGCTTCGAGTGCTCCATCAGGATCACCACCGTCGGCCCTTGCACCGAGAGTCCCGGATGCTGGAACGGGCGGGTCTTGATGCCCCGCGTCACCATCAGCCGGCAATGGGCATCGGTGACCATGCCGTTGGCCTCCTGCGTGGCGGCGATCGCCGCCAGCAGTTCCGCACGGCTCATACCGATCTCGAGGTCGATCGCCAGCGCCGCCTCGAAGAGCCGGTCGAGATGCTCGTCGATGAAGCTCCAGCGCCCGTCATAGAGCCGCAGCCCCTCCCAGATGCCATCGCCCAGCATGAAGCCGGAATCGTAGACCGAGACCAGCGCCTCCGCCTTTGGCTTGAGCGTGCCATTGACCCAGATGAGGATCTCTTCGTTGCGGGCGTCGTCCTGCGCCTGATGTGTCGTGACCTTGTCCATGGGCGCCACGCTAGGAGTGTTTCAGTCCGGGCGGAAGGGGTCACGCGCGCTCACCATGCGGTGAAATCGCGTTGCAGCGGATTGATCGGGCGGCGCGCTGGCCGCAGCCTGTTGCCCATAGGGAGGACGCATCATGTTCCGCAGCATCATTCTAACCGTATTGATCGTCATCGGCCTTGGCGTTCAGGCGCATCGCGCCGAGGCCGGAGAGCGCCGCGACATCGTCGTGGCGGGCGGCTGTTTCTGGTGCGTGGAGGCGGATTTCGAGAAGGTCCGCGGCGTGCTGGGCGCGGTCTCGGGCTATACCGGCGGCAGCCTCGCCAACCCGACCTACAAGCAGGTCAGCCGCGGCGGCACCGGGCATTACGAGGCGGTGAAGATCACCTATGACAGCGCCCGGGTGAGCGCGGATCAGCTCTATGCCATGTTCTTCCGCTCGGTCGACCCGACCGATGCCGGGGGCCAGTTCTGCGACCGGGGCGAGAGCTACCGGACCGCGATTTTCGTCTCTAACGCTGCCGAAAAGGCCGCCGCAGAGAAGGCAAAGGCCGAGGCGCAGGCAGCGCTCGGGCAACGGATCGTGACCCCGATCCTGAAGGCGGGCCGGTTCTACAACGCCGAAGGCTATCACCAGGATTACTACAAGTCCGACGACATCATCCTGTCGCGCTTTGGTCCGATCTCGAAGAGCAAGGCCTACAAGAAATATCGCGACGCCTGCGGCCGCGACCAGCGGGTGCGCCAGCTCTGGGGCAGCGCCGCACCCTTCGCGGGCGGCTGAGGCTCAGCCGAGCCTTGCGTCCTGCACGTCCTTGAGGTCGGGGATGACATCGGCCGTGCCGTGGCGCGTCACCATGATCGCCGCGGCGCGGGTCGCGAGATCGGCCGCCTGACGAAGCGGCATGCCGCGGTCGAGCCCTGCGATCAGGTAGCCGGTGAAGGTGTCCCCTGCCCCGGTGGTGTCCACCGCCTCGACCTTGGGCGCGGCGATGCGCTCCGGGCTCCAGCCGTTTTCCGCGAGATGGATCCGGCAGCCCTCGGCGCCCTCGGTCACGATCACCGTCTTCACCCCCATGCGCGGCAGATCGAGGCCGGTGGCCTCTTCGAGCTGCGCCATCTCGATGGCGTTGAGCACGAGAATGTCGGTGTGATCCAGCACCGCAAGCGCCGCCTCGGCCTCGAAGGGTGCGGCGGCATAGGCGACACGCAGGCCCAGCTTGCGCGCCATGCGGGCCGCCTCGGGCTGCAGCAGGGTCTCGTTCTGCATCAGGAGAATGTCGCCGGTATCGGCCTCGGCCAGCACCCGGCCCAGAAGATCCACCGGAATGGCATGGTTGGCGCCGTGGAGGATGACGATGGAGTTCTCGCCCAGATCGTCGACCATGATGATGGCGTGCCCGGTCTCGGCATCGACCGTCGCGATATGGCGGGTGTCGACGCCATATTCCATCAGCCGCTCGACCGCCCAGCCGCCGTCCTTGCCGACAGCCCCAAGATGCACGACCCGCGCCGCCGCGCGGGCAGCGGCGACGGACATGTTGGCGCCTTTGCCGCCAAGCCCCCGGATCATCCCGGAGGCCGCGAGGGTTTCGCCCGGCGCGGGCAGATGAGGCACGGAATAGGCCAGATCCGCGTTGATCGAGCCAAGATTGTAGATCGTCATCCGTGCCTCCTCTGAACTGCGGTCAGCCCACCTTACAGGCCGCCAGAACCGCCATGTTCAGAATGTCATTGGCGGTCATGTTGGTCGAGCAGATCTGGATCGACTTGTCGATGCCGGCGAGGATCGGGCCGACCACGGTGGCGCCGGCCATCTCCTGCATCAGCTTGACCGAGATCGAGGCCGAGTGCCGCGCCGGCACCACGAGGATGTTGGCCGGGCCGGTGAGACGCTGGAACGGATAGGCCTCCTGCGCCTTCGGGTTCAGCGCCACGTCAACCGTCATCTCGCCCTCGTACTCGAAATCGACGCCGCGCGCGTCGAGCACCTGCGGCGCCAGATGCATCTTCTGGGCGCGCTCCGAGACCGGGTAGCCGAAGGTCGAGAAGGACACGAAGGCCACGCGAGGCTCCATCCCGAGATGGCGCGCCACATCGGCGGCACGCTCGGCCACGGTGGCGAGGTCGTGCTCGTCGGGCCATTCATGCACCAGCGTGTCCGAGATCAGCACGATGCGACCATTCATCAGCAGCGCGGTGACGCCGACAGCGCCGTGCTGGGCATCGGCATCGAACACCGAATTGATGCGCTCGAGCACGTGGGCCGACTTGCGCGTGGCGCCGGTCACGAGGCCATCGGCATGGCCATGGGCCAGCATCAGCGAGGCAAACACGTGACGGTCGCGGGCGGCAAGACGGTGGATGTCCTTCAGGTCGCGGCCCCGGCGTTGCAGGCGCTGGTAGAGGAAATCCTTGTAGGCATCGAGATGGCGGGTGTTGCCCGCGTTGACCACCTCGAGCTCACGCACCGCATCGGCAAGACCGGCATCCTCGAGCTTCTTTTTAACGTCGTCCTCGCGGCCCACCACCAGAGCCTTGCCCAGCCCGTTGCGCTGGTACATGACTGCGGCGCGCAGCACGCGCGGATCGTCGCCCTCGGCAAAGATCATCCGCGCCTGCGCCTGACGCGCCCGGTTGTTGATGCTGCGGATGATCGGCGCGGTCGAGTCCATGCGGCCCCGAAGCGTCTCTTCATAGGCCTCCATGTCGATGATCGGCCGCCGCGCCGCGCCGGTCTCCATCCCCGCCTTCGCCACCGCGGGCGGGATGCGGTGGATGAGGCGCGGGTCGAACGGCGTCGGGATGATGTAGTCGCGGCCAAAGGCCAGCTGCTTGCCATAGGCAAGGCCGACCTCGTCGGGCACATCCTCGCGCGCGATGGCGGCCAGCGCCTCGGCGCAGGCGATCTTCATCTCGTCATTGATGGCGCGGGCGTGGATATCGAGCGCGCCGCGGAACAGGTAGGGAAAGCCCAGGACGTTGTTCACCTGGTTGGGGTAGTCGCTGCGCCCCGTTGCCACGATCGCATCGGGCCGCACCTCGTGGGCCTCTTCCGGGGTGATCTCGGGATCGGGGTTGGCCATGGCGAAGATCACCGGGTTCTCGGCCATGCTCTCGACCATGGCCTGCGTCACCGCGCCCTTGGCCGAGACGCCGAGGAACACGTCGGCCCCGGCCATCGCCTCTTCCAGCGTGCGCAGATCGGTGCGCGCCGCGTGCGCCGATTTCCACTGGTTCATGCCCTCTGTGCGGCCTTGGTAGATCACGCCCTTGGTGTCGCACATGATGCAATTGTCATGCTTCGCGCCCATCGCCTTGACCAGCTCGAGACAGGCAATGCCCGCGGCCCCCGCGCCGTTGAGCACGATCTTGCACTCTTCGATCTTCTTGCCGCTCAGATGCAGTGCGTTGATCAGACCGGCGGCGCAGATCACGGCGGTGCCGTGCTGGTCGTCGTGGAAGACCGGGATGTCGCACTCTTCCTTGAGGCGCTGCTCGATGATGAAACACTCGGGCGCCTTGATGTCCTCGAGGTTGATGCCGCCAAAGGTCGGCGACATCAGCTTCACCGCGCGGATGATCTCTTCCGGGTCCTCGGTGTCGAGCTCGATGTCGATCGAGTTGACGTCGGCGAAGCGCTTGAACAGCACCGACTTGCCCTCCATCACCGGCTTCGAGCCAAGCGCGCCAAGATTGCCAAGGCCCAGCACCGCGGTGCCGTTCGAGATCACCGCGACGAGGTTGCCCTTGTTGGTATAGTCATAGGCCAGCTCGGGGTTCTCGGCGATATCCTCGCAGGGCACGGCCACGCCCGGCGAATAGGCCAGCGACAGGTCGCGTTGGGTGGTCATCGGGACGGTGGCCTTCACCTCCCACTTGCCGGGGGTGGGCTCGAGGTGGAAGGCAAGCGCCTCCTCCCGGGTGAATTTGATCTTGGCCATGTCGTCTTTCTCCAGCGCAGCGCGTCGCTTCTCTTAGCGCAGGGTCAAGCATCGCTCAACAGCGCGGATTTCGGCTTTCACCGGGGGCGCACGCTTTGATATGTCTCGCCAGAACAGGCAGGCGCAGGCAGGCACAGGCAGTCACCCGGGGGCAGACATGACGGCAGTCACGCCAATGATGGCGCAATATCTCGAGATCAAGGCCGGGCACCCGGACGCGCTGCTGTTCTACCGCATGGGCGATTTCTACGAGCTGTTCTTCGACGATGCCGCCGCCGCCGCCGAGGCGCTCGACATCGCGCTGACCAAGCGCGGCAAGCACGCGGGCGACGATATCCCGATGTGCGGCGTGCCGGTCCATGCCGCCGAGGGCTATCTCCTGACGCTGATCCGCAAGGGCTTTCGCGTCGCGGTCTGCGAGCAGATGGAGAGCCCCGCCGAGGCCAAGAAGCGCGGCTCGAAATCGGTGGTCAAGCGCGAGGTGGTGCGGCTCGTCACCCCCGGAACCCTCACCGAGGAGTCGCTGCTCGAAGCGCGGCGGCACAATTTCCTCGCGGCCTTGGCCAAGGTTCGAGACGATTGGGCGCTGGCCTGGGCCGATATCTCCACCGGCGCGTTCCACGTCATGCCGCTGGGACAGGCCCGCATCGGCGCCGAGCTGGCGCGGCTTGCCCCCTCCGAGCTGCTGACCTCCGAGGCCGCCGAGGAAGAGCTGCGCGCCGTGCTGGGCGATCTCGGCATCGACCCCACCGTGCTCGGCCGCGCCTCCTTCGACAGCGCCGGCGCCGAGGCCCGGCTCTGCAGCCTCTTCGGGGTGCAGACCCTCGCCGGTTTCGGCAGCTTCGAGCGCGCCGAGCTGGCGGCGATGGGCGCGCTGGTTGATTACCTCGACATCACCCAGAAGGGCCGGCTTCCGCTGCTGCGCGCGCCACAGCGCGACGCGGTCTCGCGCCTCTTGCAGATCGACGCCGCCACCCGGCGCAACCTCGAGCTCACGCACTCGATGAATGGCGGTCGGCAGGGCTCGCTCCTGTCGGTGATCGACCGCACCGTGACCCCGGGCGGCGCCCGCCTGCTGGAGCGCCGGGTCTCCTCGCCCTCGCGTGAGCTTGCGGTGATCTCCGCCCGGCTCGACGCGCTCGACTGGGGCATCGAGACGCCCTTCGCCAGCGCCTTGCGCGATCTGCTGCGCAAGGTGCCCGATCTCGACCGCGCCCTGTCGCGTCTCGGGCTCGACCGTGGCGGCCCCCGCGATCTTGCCGCGGTGCGCAACGCGCTGGCCCAGGCCGAGGAGATCGCGCAAGCGCTCGATGAGGCCCCCCTGCCCGAGCTTCTCGCCAGCTCCCGCGGCGCGCTGCGCGGCCACGACGAGCTGCTCACCCTGCTCGACGCCGCGCTGGTGGCCGAACCGCCGCTGCTCGCCCGCGACGGCGGCTTCATCGCGCCCGGCTACGACGAGGCACTCGACGAGGCCCGCAAGCTGCGCGACGAGGGCCGCGGCGTGATCGCCGCCATGCAGGCGCAATACGCCCAGCAAGCCGGCGTCACCTCGCTCAAGATCAAGCACAACAACGTGCTCGGCTACTTCATCGAAACCACCGCCACCCACGCGGAAAAGATGATGTCGGCCCCGCTCAACGAGACCTTCATCCACCGCCAGACCACCGCCAACCAGGTCCGCTTCACCACCGTCGAGCTGACCGAGCTCGAGACCCGCATCCTCAATGCCGGCAACGAGGCGCTGGAGATCGAAAAGCGGCTCTATGCCAGCCTAAGAGAGGCGATCCTCGCCAATGCCCCCTCTCTCTCCGAGACCGGCCTCGCGCTGTCGGAATTCGACCTCGCCCTCGGCCTCGCCGATCTCGCCCGCGCCCAGGACTGGTGCCGCCCGCAGGTCGACGACAGCCGCGCCTTCGCCATTGAGGGCGGCCGTCACCCGGTGGTCGAACGCGCGCTACAGACGCAGGGCGGCGCCCCCTTCATCGCCAACGACTGCGGCCTCTCGGCGCAAGGCGACGCCGCCTCCGTCACCCTGCTGACCGGCCCCAACATGGCCGGTAAATCGACCTATCTGCGGCAGAACGCGCTGATCGCGCTGCTGGCGCAAATCGGCTCCTACGTCCCGGCCCGCGCGGCGCATCTTGGCCTCGTCAGTCAGATCTTCAGCCGCGTCGGCGCCTCCGACGATCTCGCCCGCGGCCGCTCCACCTTCATGGTCGAGATGGTCGAGACCGCCGCCATCCTCAACCAGGCCGACGACCGCGCGCTGGTGATCCTCGACGAGATCGGCCGCGGCACCGCCACCTATGACGGGCTCTCGATCGCCTGGGCCACGCTCGAACACCTGCACGGGGTCAACCGCGTGCGGGGCCTCTTCGCCACGCATTACCACGAGCTCACCGTGCTCGCGGGCAAGCTCGAGGGCGTGCGCAACGCCACCGTCGCGGTGAAGGAATGGGATGGCGAGGTGATCTTCCTGCACGAGGTGCGCGAGGGCGCCGCCGACCGCTCCTACGGCGTGCAGGTGGCCCAGCTCGCCGGTCTGCCCCGCGCCGTCACCGATCGCGCCCGCACCATCCTCGACGCGCTCGAAAAGGGCGAACGCGAGCGCGCCGCCCCCAAGGCGCTGATCGACGACCTGCCGCTGTTCTCCGCCGCCGCCGAGGCCACTCCCCAGCCCGCGCGCCCCACCGGCCCCTCGCCGCTCGAGGAAAAGCTCGCCACCCTCAACCCCGACGATCTCTCCCCGCGCGACGCCCTTCAGGCCCTCTACGACCTCAAGGCCACGCTCGAGCACTAAAAAAGCGGCCCCCGAAAGGACCGCTCCACGTGCAACATCTGTCAAATGACCCCGGCTTTCTTCTGGCCGAAAATATCCCGGGGGGAGTCCGCCCTGGCGGACGGGGGGCAGCGCCCCCCTCCCGCG